>NZ_JALNTO010000013.1:0-124130 GCF_023161785.1 Bacillus sp. 2CMS4F | reverse complement strand
CTAATTTCGGCTAACAATCATCCGTTTTCAAACTTGAAGGTGTTTTTTATTTGTCTCATCTTATGGGGTCAGTCCCGAACGATGGGTGTTTTTTTGATTTCTCAAATTGTAAGTATATTTCATTGCGTACTTAAGAAAGGATCGCTATAATAGCCATTAAGGACAAATGAATAAAGATTGTATCCTTCGGGGCAGGGTGGAAATCCCGACCGGCGGTAGTAAAGCGACAAGCGCTTTAGAGCCCGTGACCCGTGTGCACATATGTACGCGGTGGATTCAGTTTAAGCTGAAGCCGACAGTGAAAGTCTGGATGGGAGAAGGATGAAGAACCGCTATGCAAAATGTATCAACATGCATAGTGTTATTTCCTATTGCGTAAAATACCTAAAGCCCCGAATTTTTCTTAAATTCGGGGCTTTTTTGACGGTAAATGAATAAAGAAGGGAGGGGAAAACAGATGGAAGAGTATTATATGAAACTGGCGTTGGATCTTGCGAAGCAGGGTGAAGGACAGACCGAATCGAATCCGCTCGTAGGCGCTGTTGTGGTGAAGGACGGACAGATTGTCGGGATGGGCGCCCATTTAAAATACGGTGAAGCTCACGCGGAAGTCCATGCTATTCATATGGCAGGCGCACATGCGAAAGGCGCTGATATTTATGTCACCCTTGAACCATGCAGCCATTACGGAAAAACACCGCCTTGTGCCGAACTGATTATCAAGTCCGGGATAAAGAGAGTATTTGTCGCAATGAGAGATCCTAACCCGCTTGTGGCCGGACGGGGAATCAGCATGATAGAAGAAGCCGGCATCGAAGTAAAGGAAGGCATTCTGGCAGATCAGGCGGAACAGCTGAATGAAAAATTTCTGCATTTCATGAGGACAGGCCTCCCTTACGTCACATTAAAAGCTGCCGCAAGCCTAGACGGAAAAACAGCGACCAGTACAGGTGACAGCAAATGGATCACATCAGAAGCTGCAAGACAGGATGCTCAGCAATACAGGAAATCACATCAAAGCATTTTGGTCGGAGCAGGCACTGTGAAGGCTGACAATCCAAGCTTAACCTGCAGGCTCCCGAATGTTTCAAAACAGCCAGTCAGGGTGATACTTGATACCGAACTTTCGATTCCCGATGACGCGAATGTGATTTGCGATCAGGCAGCGCCGACTTGGATTTTTACAACAACACGTGCTGATGAGGAGAAGAAAAAACGGTTTTCCGCTTTTGGCGTGAAAATATTTACTCTGGAAACAGATCGTATACCAATTTCCGATGTACTGAAAATCCTTGCGGAAGAAGGGATCATGTCGGTGTATGTGGAAGGCGGATCATCTGTTCACGGAAGCTTCGTCAAAGCAGGCTGTTTTCAAGAGATCATCTACTATTTTGCCCCTAAATTAATCGGAGGAACGCTTGCTCCCAGCTTAATCTCCGGTGAAGGTTTTCAATCAATGAAAGATGTCCCCTTATTACAATTCACAGATATAACCCAAATTGGCCGTGATATCAGACTGACGGCAAAACCGAAAAACGAGTAGGATGGTGACCATGTTTACAGGAATTATAGAAGAAACAGGCACAATCGAATCCATGAAAAAAGCAGGCCCCTCTATGGCCTTAACAATTAAATGCTCAAAAATATTAGATGATGTTCATTTGGGCGACAGCATTGCAGTAAATGGCATTTGTCTGACTGTCACTGATTTCACGAAAAGTCAATTCACAGTTGATGTCATGCCTGAAACAGTCAAAGCAACGTCGCTGAACGATTTATCAAAAGGCAGCAAAGTGAACCTGGAAAGAGCCATGGCGGCAAACGGGCGTTTTGGAGGCCATTTCGTTTCAGGTCATGTCGACGGAACCGCAGAAATCACGCGTATTGAAGAAAAAAGCAACGCAGTTTACTATGATTTGAAAATGGATCCGTCATTAACAAAAACTTTGGTTTTAAAGGGATCTATTACCGTTGACGGCGTCAGTTTAACCATCTTCGGGCTGACAGATGATACCGTGACGATTTCTTTAATCCCTCACACCATCAGCGAAACGATTTTTTCAGAAAAAACAATCGGCTCTAAAGTGAATATCGAATGCGATATGATCGGAAAATATATGTATCGATTTTTGCATAAAGCCAATGAAAATAAGAACCAACAAACCATAACAAAAGCCTTCTTAAGCGAAAACGGCTTTTAGAGAGGAAGATTTGCATGTTTCATCCGATAGAAGAGGCATTAGACGCTTTAAAAAAAGGCGAAGTCATCATTGTTGTGGATGATGAAGACAGAGAAAACGAAGGAGACTTTGTGGCTCTTGCGGAGCATGCGACTCCTGAAGTGATTAACTTTATGGCGACGCACGGAAGAGGGCTGATTTGCACGCCTCTCAGTGAGGAAATCGCTGACAGGCTCGATCTTCATCCTATGGTTGAGCACAATACAGATTCCCACCACACTGCTTTTACAGTAAGCATTGACCACCGTAAGACAAAAACGGGGATCAGCGCACAGGAAAGATCATTTACTGTCAAAGCTTTGCTGGACAGCGGTTCAGTGCCGGCAGATTTTCAGCGTCCAGGGCACATTTTTCCGCTGATTGCGAAAAAGGGGGGTGTCCTGAAAAGAGCGGGCCATACAGAAGCGGCAGTTGATCTTGCTGAAGCCTGCGGTTCTCAGGGAGCTGGCGTTATTTGTGAAATTATGAATGAAGACGGAACGATGGCAAGGGTACCTGAGCTCATTGAAATTGCGAAAAAGCATCAATTAAAACTGATCACCATTAAGGATTTAATTGAGTACCGCTACAACTTGACAACACTTGTAGAGCGGGAAGTCGATATTACCTTGCCTACTGATTTTGGCACATTTAAGGTGTACGGATACACAAATGAGATCGATGGAAAAGAGCATGTCGCATTTGTGATGGGAGATGTGCCGTTTAATGAAGAACCAGTATTGGTCCGGGTTCATTCAGAGTGTCTCACAGGTGATGTGTTTGGGTCTCATCGCTGTGACTGCGGACCGCAGCTTCACGCCGCGCTGACGCAAATTGCCGCAGAAGGCCGGGGAGTGCTTTTGTATCTCCGCCAAGAAGGCCGGGGCATCGGTCTGATCAATAAGTTAAAAGCTTATAAGCTTCAGGAAGAAGGGTATGACACCGTAGAAGCTAATGAAGCGCTCGGCTTTTTGCCTGATTTGCGCAATTACGGCATTGGTGCTCAAATTTTACGCGATCTCGGCGTGCGGAATATGAAGCTCTTGACGAATAATCCGCGGAAAATTGCCGGACTTGAAGGGTATGGTCTCAGCATTACAGAAAGAGTGCCGCTTCAAATGGAGGCCAAAGAGCACAACAAAAAATATTTGCAAACAAAGATGAACAAACTAGGTCATTTACTTCATTTCTAATCACAAAAATCACAAAAAAGGATGGGAATCATATGAATATCATACAAGGAAATTTAGTTGGTACAGGTCTTAAAATCGGAATCGTAGTAGGAAGATTTAATGATTTTATTACAAGCAAGCTGCTTAGCGGGGCAGAAGATGCTTTGCTCAGACACGGCGTGGATACAAACGATATTGATGTGGCTTGGGTTCCGGGCGCATTTGAAATTCCTTTCGCTGCTAAAAAAATGGCGGAAACAAAAAAATATGACGCCGTTATTACACTCGGCACTGTCATCAGAGGCGCGACAACTCATTACGATTACGTCTGCAACGAAGCTGCAAAAGGCATCGCGCAAGCAGCGAACACAACAGGCGTACCTGTGATCTTTGGAATTGTCACTACGGAAAACATTGAGCAGGCCATTGAACGGGCTGGAACAAAAGCGGGCAATAAGGGCGTAGATTGTGCTGTTTCTGCCATAGAAATGGCAAATTTAAACCGCTCATTTGAATAATTTGCTGAAAACAGTTTAAAAATATGGCGAAAATGATATAATGTGAGAAAACGGATCACCTATACTTATCCGTTTGATAGAACTGGACATTTAGGATATAGAGGGGTTTTTATGTTAATTCGTTATAAAAAATCGTTTGAAAAGATTGCGATGGGACTTCTTTCATTTATGCCAAATGAAAAAGATCTTAAGCAGCTTCAGCAGACAATTAAGGACTACGAAACGGATACAGACCGCCAGCTCTTTCTTTGGAAAGAGGACGAGGATATCGTCGGAGCAATCGGAGTTGAAAAAAAGGATTCCGAGGTTGAAATCCGGCATATCAGTGTGAATCCTTCTCATCGCCATCAAGGAATCGGAAAACAGATGATGGATGCTTTAAAGCATTTATTCAAAACGCAGGTACTGGTTCCGAATGAATTAACGCAGAGCTTTTTCGAACGCTGTCAAGGTCAGCAGGATCAAGACATTTCATACAATAATTAAGCAGAGGCTGTTATCAGCCTCTGCTTTTTTTTCTTCGTTCAATTTCTTTCTCGCGTTCGCGGATGACATCAGTCCGATCCCGCAAACAATGTTTATGAATTAGAAATCTATCAGTGAGTGTGCTGGGCTGTCCCCACGTGTAAGCTTTTCGCTTGCATTCAATGCGGCATGCTTCCTTCAGCTTCTCATCTTTAATTGGCAGCATGATGCTTTTATAGGAAGATCCCAGTTCAATTTGTTCGTAAACCGACTGCATAAGCTCCAGTAAACGGGTATGATCAAGCCCCAAATCTTCCACCGCTTGTTTTTTCGCTTGAAGAATCCGTATGCTGTTTGCCAGCAATCTTTTGGCCCCGGCTGTATTCTGTCTTCTGTGATGATACAAAGCAACAGCAAGCTGGATAAAGCCGACCCAAAGTATTTTTCGTTTGTTCGGAGGATCTTCCTTCCAATATTCTTCTAGTATTTCATGGCATTCAAAATAATCCCGTGTTGCGTGAAATTCAACGAGATAATCGATATAAGCTTTCGGGTACAAGATGCTTCCTCCTTTTAATCCGCCTTTAGTGTAACACAGGACAGATAAAAGGAAAAAACAGCGCATTGGACCTGCTCATTTTTAGTTCTAGCAAATCCAAGCGGCACCTACGATAATCAGCAGAATAAACAAAACGACAATTAAAGCGAAACCGCCGCTGAAGCACTTTTCTCCCATGAACATTCAGCCTCCTTTGTTGTGGTCTACGCGAGCATCCTATGTACACCTGCCCTTTTTTGTGTAGGCGGATATCTTGTTATTTGAATATTCAGCACAAATCTCTTGAAATACAGAAATGAAATAGTATTGGACGAGAGCTTTTTGGTGGCTTATACTAAAGGGTAGCCAGTTTATCCGGCAATGAGAGTGATACTTGAAAATGGTGAGATGATGGAAGAATATCAAGTAAAAATTGATACGTTTGAAGGCCCATTGGACCTGCTGCTTCATTTAATCAATCGTCTTGAAATTGACATATATGATATACCTGTGGCGAAGATTACTGAACAATATTTATTATATGTACATACGATGCGTGTGCTTGAGCTTGATATCGCCAGCGAGTATTTGGTGATGGCTGCCACGCTGCTTAGTATTAAAAGCAGAATGCTGCTCCCGAAGCAAGAGGAAGAGCTGTTTGAGGATGAATTGCTTGAGGAAGAAGACCCGCGGGAGGAACTGATTGAAAAGCTGATTGAGTATAGAAAATATAAAGACGCGGCGAAGGAATTAAAGGAACGGGAAGAAGAAAGACAAAAATCATTCACGAAACCGCCGAGTGACTTGAGCGAATATGCAAAAGAAGTGAAACAGTCGGAGCAAAAGCTGTCAGTCACAGTCTACGATATGATTGGCGCTTTTCAAAAAGTGCTGAAGCGAAAAAAAATAACAAGGCCGATGGAAACAACAATTACAAGACAGGAAATACCAATCGAAGACAGAATGAATGAAATCGTGCACAGCCTGAAATCAAAAGGGAAAAGAATCAATTTTATGGATCTTTTTTCATATGAGCAAAAAGAACATTTGGTTGTCACCTTCCTGGCGGTTTTAGAACTGATGAAAAATCAGCTGATTTTGATTGAGCAGGAGCAAAATTTTTCAGATATTTACATTATGGGGAGTGAATCCATTCATGGGGCTTGATATCGTGAATTGGAAAGCTATAGTGGAAGCCCTTCTATATGCGGCAGGCGATGAAGGACTGACCAAAAAACAGCTGTTAACAGTGCTTGAAATAGAAGAGCCTGAACTGAACACCATTATGGCGGATGTGGCAGACGATTACCGTCATGATACAAGAGGCATTGAACTTATTGAATATGCAGATACGTACATGCTTTCCACCAAAAAGGACTTTGCGCCGTACTTGAAAAAACTGATCGAAGTACCGTCGAAAGGCCTTTCCCAGGCATCTTTGGAGGTGCTGGCGATTGTTTCATATAAACAGCCGATTACGAGAGCGGAAATTGAAGATATCAGAGGCGTAAAATCAGAAAGAATTTTACACAGCCTTGTCGCCAAGGCGTTGCTGTGTGAAGTCGGACGCGCTGACGGTCCGGGACGGGCCATTTTATACGGCACGACGCCGACTTTTCTTGAGCAATTCGGCTTAAAAACGCTGGACGAGCTTCCGCCGCTGCCTGAAAATGCGGAAGATGACGTTCTTCAAGAAGAAGCGGATTTATTCTTTGAAAACTTTAACCAAACCTTTGAAGACATAAAATAGAGATTTAATGAATCGCGCTTTTTCATCAACATAAGATATAAGGAAGAAGTAGCTATCATGAAAGAAGCAAAATGTGAGAGACAAAGACATGAGGGGAAGATACCAAACGAAATGGGACATTCGATTGTGCGAGTGCAGACTCAAAAAACAGGCGAATTCTTATCAATGGTTGTCAATACCGTTAATGATTATTTAAATCAAACCACACTGGCGTCTATGCAGGCTGAATTGCCTGTTGAAGAGGCATACTGCTGTGATGTGCTGAGCACGCTGAGAAGAATGACAGTATTTTGTGAAGGAGGCGCTGAAGCATGCCGCCGTCTCCTTATGCAAGAGCCATTTCAGGAAACCAGAGCGGAAAAAACACTTTACAATGTGTATCATCAATGCATTGAAGAGTTCTTTATGCCAAAGAAAGACACCTGGTGTGAAAACAGCCGGGCGTCATATACCGGAGTCAGCGCAATTGAGTTCTACCATGCTGTTCCGCAGTCTCTGGAGCAATTATTATTGCCGCTGAGCGCAGCGTTTCTGAAGATGAGGGAAGAACTGGCTCATTACGAAGCGTCCGGATCTAGCATGGCATCCATCAGATAACACTTACTCTCCCTTTACGGGAGAGTTTTTTTATGTTTGCAGGCCAAGACACAATTGTTATTCATAACTGATGGACATGCGCATAAACTTGTACAAACCACCACAAGGACGTGAACAAACATGCGCATTTTTAAAAAAGCTGTATTAATCGTCATCATTTCTTTTCTATTTGCAAATGTAAATGTGAATACAGCACATGCAGCTATAAATGTCAGTGCGAAGAGCGCCATTGTCATTGACGGCACATCAGGAAGAGTGTTATTTGCCAAGGACGAGCATGAAAAAAGGCGGATTGCCAGTATTACAAAGATCATGACAGCTGTTCTCGCCATTGAATCCGGAAAAATGGAAGAAACCGTGACTGTTTCTGCAAATGCGGTCAGAACAGAGGGCTCGGCCATTTATTTAACCGAAGGGCAAAAAGTAAAATTAAAGGATCTTGTGTATGGCCTGATGCTGAGATCCGGGAACGATGCTGCTGTTGCGATTGCTGAGTATGTCGGGGGAAGCCTCGATGGATTTGTCTATATGATGAACCAAAAAGCAGAGCAAATCGGTATGGAGAATACCCGTTTTCAAAACCCGCACGGATTGGACGACCATGAAAATCACTACTCATCAGCGTATGACATGGCTGTTTTAACGAAATACGCCATGAAGCTCAAAGACTATCAAACCATCTCCGGCACAAAGATATACAAAGCAGAAACAATGGAAAGCGTATGGAAAAACAAAAATAAATTGCTGACGATGCTGTATCCATACAGCACAGGGGGGAAAACAGGCTATACCAAGCTTGCAAAACGCACACTCGTTTCAACCGCTTCAAAGGACGGCGTTAATCTGATAGCCGTTACCATTAATGACCCCGACGATTGGGATGATCATATGAATATGTTTAACTATGTATTTGATCATTATCAAACATATTTAATCGCAAAAAAAGGAGATATTCCGAAGCTTAAAGGTACATTTTATGAGTCTAAAGCTTTCATCAAACGGGACATCACCTATTTGCTTACCGAAGAAGAAAAAGAAGATGTCAAAATCAACACTACCCTGCTCAAACCGAAAAAAGCCTGGGAAAAGGATGCCTCAAAAATTCCGGATATTGTAGGACACATGAAAGTCATGTTCAACGATGAAACCATCGCAAAAGTGCCGATCTATTACGAAAACGAACGAAATCAAAAACCGAAAAAAAAGTTTTTTGAAACGTTTCAATCCATTTTTCTGAATGCGGCTGGCGGGGCAAAATGGTCAATATAATCTGGGTAAGCTTAACTGTGATCGGGCTAGTATTTGCGATGTGCAATGGAACGCTGCAGGATGTAAATGAGGCGGTGTTTAAAGGAGCCAAAGAAGCTGTCACAATCTCATTTGGACTTATGAGCGTGCTTGTTTTTTGGCTGGGTTTAATGAAAATAGCTGAACAGTCAGGACTGCTGGGTATTTTCAGCCGTATGTGCAGGCCTTTTATTTCTAAGCTGTTCCCTGACATACCGCCGGATCATCCCGCAATGGGCTACATTTTATCAAATCTCATGGCGAACTTCTTCGGCCTCGGGAACGCGGCCACACCTCTTGGCATTAAAGCAATGGAGCAAATGAAAAAGCTGAATGGAAACCGTTCGGAAGCGAGCCGTTCCATGATCACTTTTTTAGCTGTTAATACTTCGTGCATTACTCTCATCCCGACAACGGTTATCGCCGTGCGAATGGCCTATTCCTCCAAAACGCCGACAGATATCGTCGGACCGAGCATTTTGGCGACACTTATTTCTGGAATCGGCGCCATTATTATTGACCGGTATTTTTATTACCGCCGTAAAAAGAAGGGGAGGTAAGCCGATGGAAATTATCAACTGGCTGTCTTTAGCCATGATCCCTATTATTATTGCGGGCATTCTTCTTTATGGGACAATCAAAAAGGTGCCGACATATGAATCCTTTGTTGAAGGCGGGAAAGAAGGAATTGAGATCGCATTTTCGATTATCCCCTACTTAGTCGGGATGCTAGTTGCGATTACTGTTTTCAGATCATCAGGGGCGCTTGACTTTTTTATGGATTTATTAAAGCCGGCCTTTTCTGCCATCGGCATACCGGCTGAGGTGGTTCCGCTTGCGCTGATTCGTCCGATCTCCGGTACGGCTGCTCTGGGTATGACCACCGATTTAATTGCAGTGTATGGACCGGACTCCTTTATTGGCAGGCTGGCATCGGTGATGCAGGGATCAACGGATACAACACTTTATGTGCTGACGGTGTATTTCGGAGCTGTTGGCATTAAAAAAATGGGTGATGCGTTAAAGGTGGGACTTCTTGCTGATTTAATCGGTGTAGTTGCATCTATCATCATCGTTACGTTATTATTTGGGAGCGCCTGAAAATGGCGTTTTTTTAGATAAAGCATGCGAAATCTGAAAAAGCTTGTTTGTTCAGGTTGAAAAAAGTAAGATAATACTTGAGGTGAAAGACATGGAAAGACTGCAAAAAGTAATTGCTCACGCCGGAGTTGCATCGCGCAGAAAGGCAGAAGAGCTGATTAAAGAAGGAAAAGTAAAGGTGAACGGCAAAGTAATAACAGAGCTTGGTGTTAAAGTCACCGGTTCTGATCAGATTGAAGTAAACGGCTTGAAGGTGGAACGTGAAGAGCCTGTTTATTTTCTGCTATATAAACCAAGAGGCGTGATCTCCGCAGCGGACGATGACAAAGGGCGCAAAGTCGTGACAGACTTTTTTAGAGAAGTGCCGCAGCGCATCTATCCGGTCGGACGTCTGGATTACGATACAAGCGGTCTTTTGCTTTTAACCAATGACGGCGAGTTTGCCAACAAGCTGATGCACCCTAAATATGAAATAAACAAAACATATGTAGCAAAGGTAAAAGGTATACCGTCTAAAGAGCTGATCAGAAAGCTGGAGCGCGGCATTATGCTGGAGGAAGGCAAAACAGCGCCTGCCAAAGCGAAGCTGCTTTCATTGGATAAGAAAAAACAAACAAGCATTATACAGCTGACCATCCATGAAGGACGGAACAGGCAAGTGCGCCGCATGTTTGAAGCAATCGGACATGAAGTAATCAAGCTGAAGCGGGAAGAATACGCATTTTTAAATCTGAGAGGCTTAAATACGGGAGACGCAAGAGAGCTTACGCCGCATGAAGTCAAAAGACTCAGAGCGCTAGCGGAACACGGTAAAAACGCTTTCTAAGTTTCACATAACCTTCAAAAAGTTAGAAATGTGAAATGATTGTGAAATGATATAATTGAATGGATCTGCAATAGGGGAAGGGGGCAGTGGACAATGAAGAAAAAAAGGCGTTTATTCATTCGGACCGGCATCCTTCTCGTTTTAATCTGCGCGCTGGCCTATACAATATACAATGCTGTATTTGCCGACAAAGAGAGCATATCCGAAGGGTCCGAGGCACCGAATTTTGTCCTTGAAGATACGAATGGGGAACGTATTGAGCTGAGTGACTTAAAAGGAAAAGGTGTTTTTTTGAATTTCTGGGGCACTTGGTGTGAGCCGTGCAAAAAAGAATTTCCTTATATGGCGAACCAATACAAATATTTTAAAGACCAAGGCGTTGAAATTGTCGCGGTAAATGTTGGGGAGTCAAAGATAGCAGTACATAATTTTATGAAATCCTACGGAGTAAATTTTCCGGTTGTCCTGGATACAGATCGTCAGGTGCTTGATGCCTATGGCGTATCTCCGCTTCCGACAACCTTTTTAATCAATCCGGAAGGAAAAGTTGTCAAGGTGGTGACCGGCACTATGACAGAAAGCATGATACATGACTATATGAATCTCATAAAACCCGGAGCGGCTTCGGGATGAAGCAGGTAAAATGTGAATGCGGACATATCAACCCGGTCGGAACTGTTTTATGTGAATCGTGCGGCAGGGCGCTTCAGGAAACGCAGCCCCCGCTTGCTGATATGAGATACGATGGAAGTGCGAGACGTTCACAAACCTATAACAAAACGTTCATTGATAAAATATGGAATTTCTTTTCTTCGGTTAAGGTCGGAATATGGCTTATCGTCATAACCCTTGCAGCATCAGCATTCGGGACTATTTTTCCTCAAGAAGCCTATTTGCCCCCCGGCGCTCAGGCTGATACATATTATAAAGAACAATACGGCACGTTCGGCCAGCTTTATTATTTACTCGGGTTCCATCATTTATATGGATCTTGGTGGTATTTGCTGCTGATTGCCTCTATCGGCATTTCTCTTGTCATCTGCAGCCTTGACCGCGTGATTCCTCTTTACAGAGCATTGAAAAATCAGGGGGTCAGGAGAAGCCCTGTTTTCTTAAAAAGGCAGCGGCTGTTCAGTGAAACGGAGACCGAGCTCAACCTTGAAGAAAAAGAAAAGATTGTGACGCTCTTAAAGAAAAAGCGTTATAGAATACGAGAACAAGAGGGCAGCATTCTGGCGGAAAAAGGGCGTTTTTCCCGCTGGGGTCCGTATGTCAATCACATAGGTCTAATCATTTTCCTGATTGGCGCAATGCTGAGATTTGTGCCGGGTATGTACGTCGATGAAACGCTCTGGGTCAGAGAAGGCGAAACTGCGGCAATTCCAGGCACAGACGGAAGATATTATTTAAAAAACAATCAATTCAGCGTAGAGACTTATAACAGCGAGTCAGAAAAAAAGGTGTTCGCTGATGCCATTGACAGAGTCGGAAGCGGAAAGGTCGCGAAAAACTTTCAAACAGACGCGGTTCTCTATAAACGGGAAGGCAAAATTGTCTACGGAGAGAAGCCGAAGCTGAAAAAAGTAAAAGAAGAAGATATTCGTGTCAACCAGCCGTTGCGCTTTGATTCGTTTTCTGTTTATCAGGTGGATTATAAAGAGAATCAGCTCGATCAGATGGTGTTTCAGCTGATTGACAAAAAATCAAAAAAATCCTTTGGGAGCTTAAAGATCAACCTATTGGATCCAGATTCGGTTTATGATCTTGGCAACGGTTACAAAGTCGAGGTCGCCAGCTACCTTCCTGACTTCTATTTTAATCAGGACGGAGAGCCGAGCACAAAAACAAAAATCCCTAACAATCCGGCGTTTGTCTTTAATATCATAACGCCAGATAAGCCAAAAGGCGAAAAAAGCTTTGTTGCCATTCAAGAAACAATTGAAGGGTCGGGCAGCAATAAGTACAAGTTAAAATTTGACCATGTCGAAACGAAAAACATAACCGGTCTGACAGTCAGAAAAGATCTGACGCTTTGGGTGCTTGCCATCGGCGGAGCCATTTTTATGATTGGCGTCATTCAAGGAATGTACTGGCAGCACCGCAGAATCTGGCTGCATACACAGGAAGGTGCAGTCATGGTTGCCGGCCATACCAATAAAAACTGGTACGGACTGAAGCGGGATTTAGAATTTGTTTTAGCCGATACGGGGCTGACTGAACCAGCAGACCAAAAAGAATTAATGAAAACACAGAAATAGGCGAAAAGGGAGTGGTGTCATGGCAGAGCTGAGCGGAAATTTTCTTTATGCGGCCTTTCTCGTGTATTTAATCGCGGTCCCGATTTTCGGCGGGGCCATACGCGGAAGGAAAAATAAAAAAGACAGGGCAAACCGGTGGGCGACGATCGGGATTACCCTTTCGATTATCGGTTTTCTCTGCCACCTGGGCTATTTTATTACAAGGTGGGCTGCCAGCGGCCATGCGCCTGTCAGCAACATGTTTGAATTTACAACGGCCTTTGGCATGATGCTTGTGCTTGCGTTTATTATCCTTTATTTTATCTATCAATTGCCTTCATTAGGTCTGTTTACATTATCGATCGCTTTATTGCTGATTGCATACGCCAGCATGTTTCCGACGGACATTTCGCCTTTAATTCCGTCATTGCAGAGCAATTGGCTGTATATCCACGTAACCACGGCTGCGCTGGGGCAAGCTATACTCGCCATCAGTTTTGTCGCAGGTGTCATTTTTCTTTTGAAGCATGTTGACCAGACAAAACCAAGTAAAAAAACCTTTTGGCTTGAAGCTATCATGTTTATTATGGTGACGGCAGTTGCCTTTATTGTGATAACATCTGTGTTTCGTTTTGCCGGCTATGAAGCTGAGTTTAACTGGGTGGATAAGAATAAGGAAAAAAGCGTGATGGTCTATGAAATGCCCGCACTTGTAGGTCCGCATGAGGGTGAGCTTATCACCGAGGGGAAAATGCAGCCCATTGCAGAGCTTCCGGCCCTTTTCTCAGGCAGAAAGGTAAACACAGTGATTTGGTCGTTTGGAGCTGGACTCCTATTGTACGGAGCGCTTCGCCTGATCGTCAGAAAAAGAATCAGTGCCTGTTTACATCCTCTGGTGAAAAACGTGAATCTTGATCTGGTGGATGAGGTTGGCTACAGAGCCGTTTCCATCGGTTTTCCGATTTTTACACTCGGCGCGCTGATCTTTGCAATGATTTGGGCTCAGCTCGCTTGGACGAGATTTTGGGGCTGGGACCCGAAGGAAGTATGGGCGCTGATCACGTTTTTGTTTTACGCCGCTTATTTGCATTTAAGGCTGTCAAGAGGGTGGCACGGTGAGAAATCAGCATGGCTGGCCGTAATCGGTTTTGCCATCATTATGTTCAATTTAATATTCGTAAATCTTGTGCTTGCCGGACTTCATTCTTATGCATAGTCCAGAACAAAGCGATACAGTTCTCAAACTTTCTCACGATTTGATAAAATGAAAGTAACAGAAGGAAAGCAGGGGGAAAACGATGGACCAAACCAATGAAACCAAAATATTAGTAGTTGATGACGAAGCCAGAATTCGCCGCCTTTTAAAAATGTATCTTGAACGTGAAAATTATGTGATTGAAGAAGCGGAAAATGGTGATGAAGCCATTGCCAAAGGCCTCGAAACCAATTATGACTTAATTTTGCTTGACCTAATGATGCCTGGCACAGACGGAATTGAGGTCTGCCGCCAAATTCGCGAAAAAAAAGCTACACCAATCATCATGCTGACCGCAAAAGGAGAAGAAGCAAACCGGGTGCAGGGGTTTGAATCGGGAACAGATGATTACATTGTCAAACCGTTTAGTCCGAGAGAAGTTGTGCTGCGGGTAAAAGCGCTTCTGAGAAGGGCATCTCAAAACTCTTATTTCAATGCGAATACGCCGACAAAAAACGTATTGGTGTTTTCTCATCTGTCAATCGATCATGATGCCCATCGGGTAACTGCTGACGGAACTGAAGTGAGCTTAACACCGAAAGAGTATGAGCTCCTTTACTTCTTAGCGAAAACACCTGACAAAGTGTATGATCGGGAAAAGCTTCTCAAGGAAGTGTGGCAGTATGAATTTTTTGGCGATCTGCGTACAGTAGACACACACGTCAAACGACTCCGGGAAAAGCTCAATAAAGTATCACCGGGAGCTGCCAAAAAAATCGTCACCGTATGGGGCGTCGGTTATAAATTCGAGGTAGGCGCTGAATGAAATTTTGGAAAAGCGTAGTAGGCAAGCTGTGGGCTACGATCCTTTCTCTTGTCCTGATCGTATTATTTATTTTAACGGTGCTTTTACTCGAGTTTATCGAAAATTATCATGTGGAAGAAGCCGAAAATGATTTAACCCAGCTTGCAAATAAAGTCGCAGTCATCTTAGAAAAACACGAGGATCAGGCGCTGGCAAGGTCGATCACCTGGGAGCTCGCTGATAACTTAACAAGCATTGCGATCATACAGGATGAGAAAAAATACTGGTATTCGCCGAACGATAAAAATCGGCTCTCATCTATCACGCTTGAGCAAATACAGCGGGACAAGGATTTACATCAGGCTCTGGACAACCATAAAAAAGTCAGTAAACGTACGGGCCTGAGCGGCAGAGACACGGATAATGAACGCCTGATTGTGGGTGTTCCGTATGAAAAAGACGGAAAAAAAGGCATGGTCTTTTTATCTCAGTCTCTGCTTGCTGTCAAAGACACAACAAAACACACGACCCGTTATATATTCCTTGCCGCAGGCATTGCGATTGTGCTGACCACATTTTTCGCTTTCTTTTTATCAAGCAGGGTCACGTATCCGCTTCGAAAAATGAGAGAGGGCGCACAGGATTTGGCAAAGGGCAAGTTTGACACGAAAATCCCGATTTTAACCCAGGATGAAATCGGTGAGCTGGCAACCGCCTTTAATCAAATGGGACGGCAGCTTAATTTTCATATCAATGCCCTCAACCAAGAAAAAGAACAGCTTTCAAACATATTAAGCAGTATGGCTGACGGAGTGATTACCATCAATATCGACGGCACGATTCTCGTGACAAACCCGCCGGCCGAACGTTTTCTGCAGGCTTGGTATTATGAGCAGAATATGAATATTAAAGAAGGCGACAATCTTCCGCCAGAAGCAAAAGAACTGTTCCAAAATGCTGTCAGCACAGAAAAAGAACAAATGATTGAAATGACGCTGCAGGGCAGATCATGGGTGCTGCTGATGTCGCCGCTGTATGCGGAATCGCATGTCAGAGGCGCGGTTGCCGTTCTTCGAGATATGACCGAAGAACGCCGCCTTGATAAATTGCGCGAAGACTTTATCGCAAATGTCAGCCATGAATTAAGAACGCCGATCTCCATGCTTCAAGGGTACAGTGAAGCCATTGTCGATGACATTGCGAGCTCCGAAGAAGACCGAAAAGAGATTGCTCAAATTATATATGACGAGTCGCTGCGAATGGGCCGCCTTGTCAACGATTTGCTTGATTTAGCGCGAATGGAATCAGGCCATACTGGATTGCATTATGAACAAATCAATCTTAATGAATTTATAGAAAAGATCATGCGCAAATTTTCCGGCGTTGCCAAAGAAAAAAATATTTCTTTGCATCAGGACATTTCTCTCACTGAAGAAGAATTTATGTTTGATGAAGATAAGATGGAGCAGGTGTTTACCAATTTAATTGATAACGCGCTGCGTCATACTCAATCAGGCGGCAATGTCTCCATCTCCGTTCATACGATTAAGGATGGAATAAAAATAGACGTCAAAGATTCCGGCTCCGGCATACCGGAAGAGGATCTGCCATTTATTTTTGAGCGGTTCTATAAAGCGGATAAAGCACGGACAAGAGGCAGAGCAGGAACCGGACTGGGACTCGCTATTGTTAAAAATATTGTGGAAGCTCACAACGGTACCATTACGGTGCACAGCCGGATGGACAAAGGAACGACGTTTACGTTTTATATTCCGACAAAATGATTAAGTCGAGTCTGAATTTGCCGAAGAATCTTGTTCCATAAGAAACACCCGCTGATCCAAGCGGGTGTTTTTTAAAAGGTTTTTCTTAATAAAATTTAAGGATATGTTAATATAAATTCCCTTCCAAATTCCAGTTTCTCGTAATATAGTTGTAATGTAACTTTTAAGCTATTATTACGACTAAAGGAACGGAGGGGTTTCCTATGGAAGAAACCTTTCAAGCGTTATATAAAACTTACCATCAAGATTTATATCAATTTTTATTTTATATGGTAAAGGATAAAAGCCAGGCTGAAGACCTTCTTCAGGAGGTTTATATTCGTGTATTAAATTCATATCATACGTTTGAAGGAAGAAGCAGTGAAAAAACATGGCTTTTGTCAATTGCACGCCATGTGGCGATAGACTGGTTCCGTAAGCAGCAGACGATCAGACAGCGTGTACTCGGGACATTTGATTGGGACACACAGGATGTCAGAGATCAGCAATTGCTTCCGGACGAACTCGCGGTTCAACATGAAAATGTCCGGGAAATTTATGCTGCGCTTGATCAATGTACGATCGATCAAAGAGCTGTGATTATCTTACGGTTTATTCAGGGATATTCAATACAGGAAACAGCCAATGCTCTGCGCTTCTCGGAAAGCAAAGTGAAAACGACCCAACACAGAGGGCTCAAAGTACTTCGGAAACATATGGAGCTTTTGAGGGAGGAGCTAATGGATGATGAAGTCAGATTGGAACGAAGAACAGATAAAGGAGTTGTTAAGTCAACTGCCGGCAGTTAAAGACCATCGTTCTCCGCAAGACATATATAAGCGGCTTTCGATGGCAAAAAGCAAAAAAAAGTCCGCTGTTAGGTGGATTGGCCCCGCATGTGCCACTGCAGTTGCGGTTTATATCGCCTTCATTATTTCTCCTCATTTCTTTGATCAGGCACAGCCTCAACAAAAAGAAGCGTCCCAAGAAAACGCTATAACGAAAACTGAGACAGCAGACAGTAAAAAAGCTGCATTATCCCTGGGTCAGTCATCGTTAGTTGTTCCTGAAAAGGAGCAGAACAACTATACGACTGTAGCAATTGCCGATGCCGAAACATCCACAATTATACCCGTCAGCATTAAAAAAACGAAATCAAACCAAACCATACAGGAGGTGCTGTTTGAAAGTGATCAATTGGATATCCTTGATCACGCCATCACGATTCCCTCCTTCATGGATGAAGTGGAAGTAAAGGAAAACCAAAACCAAAACCATAAGGAATTAAATATACAAGTCGATCAGCCCATTGAGGCTTTTTCTGTAAAAGACGACGCAATACTAAAAAAATTGCTGAAAGAATCTTTAAAATGGAGTCCTTATGAAAAAATCAAAATTTTTTCATCGGAGCAGAAAAAGGACGGCGCCAGTATTGGCTCAAATGGTACTTTTACTGAAATTCCTATTCCTAAACAGTCGAACAGAGCCTACTCCTTGTACCAAAATGAACAAGGACAAGACTTTCTCGTTCCAACAGAAAGAACATTTAATACTGTAAAAGAAGCTATTAAGGAAATGGAATCGAGCAATCAAACAAATACTGCACCTCTTATTCAAGCGGGTGCCGTCAAATCTGTAACGGAGAAACAGAATCACTTATATATCCATTTCTCAAAACACTCGGGGGTTGAGGATTCTATTGCCGGCATCTTAATGCTGGAGGGACTTCTTTTAACAGCAAAGGAGTTTGGCTTTACAGAAGTGACCTTTGCGGAAACGGGAACAAATAAAATCGGCAGATACGATGTATCAGAAGCTATTCCGGTTCCAGCTGCTCCAAATCCGGTTTCCTTGAATTAAAAGAGCCTTTTTTCAGGCTCTTTTTTCGTTGCTTTTCATATAATAGAAATTTTCAAAAAAAAGTTGTCCGTGTATAATAAAATAAGGTAAAGATTGAAAGGGTTTGAGACGAGTGAACGTGTTAACAATCAAAGGAGTTTCCATCGGTGAAGGGATGCCGAAAATCATCGTTCCGCTGATGGGGAAAACAGAAAAGCAAATTTTAAAAGAAGCAGAAGCTGTGAAATTACTGGATCCGGATATTGTCGAGTGGCGAGTCGATGTATTTGAAAAAGCAGACGACAATGAAGCAGTCATAAAGATGATCTCAAAGCTGCGAGAGTCTTTAAGAGACAAGCTGTTTCTATTTACATTCAGATCGCATAAAGAAGGCGGGAGCAAAGAAATGGATGTAAGTTCCTACATCGCTTTGCTGGAAACGGCTATCCGCACAAAAGATATAGACTTTATCGATATTGAATTATTTTCAGGAGAGGCAAACGTTGAAGCGTTAGTATCTTTAGCAGGAGAAAATGGTGTCTACGTGATTATGTCTAATCATGACTTTCAGAAAACACCTGAAAAGGACGAAATCATTTCTCGGCTTCGTAAAATGCAGGAGTTAGGAGCGCATATTCCGAAAATAGCTGTAATGCCAAAGGATGCAGGAGATCTTTTAACCTTGCTTGATGCGACGTATACGATGAAGACAAAATATGCGGACCGTCCAATGATCACAATGTCAATGGCGGGAACGGGATTAGTCAGCAGGCTGAGCGGTGAGATATTTGGATCAGCTTGTACATTCGGCGCAGGAGAAGAGGCTTCAGCACCTGGGCAAATACCTGTATCCGAACTGAGAAACGTGTTA
Source organism: Bacillus sp. 2CMS4F (assembly GCF_023161785.1). Classification (NCBI taxonomy): domain Bacteria; kingdom Bacillati; phylum Bacillota; class Bacilli; order Caryophanales; family Bacillaceae; genus Bacillus; species Bacillus sp. 2CMS4F. Next base: position 104,947 of record NZ_JALNTO010000013.1, on the reverse strand, counting down.
GAAGTACTGCACAAACATACATAAACAGGAAACCGTTAAAAAGCAGAAAAAAACTCAAGCTGCAGAGCTTGAGTTTTTTTCATTATGGAAGATCAATAAGTTTCACAGACACGATATCAGGAACATCTGTTAGTTCTTTCACAATTTTATCTTCTAAATGTCTGTCAAAAGAAAGCATCATGATGGCTTCTCCGCCTTTTTCTTTACGGCCAACCTGCATGGTTGCAATGTTAATATCGTTATCTCCGAGAATACGTCCCACTCGGCCGATGACCCCCGTCGTATCCTGATGCTGGATGTAAACCAGGTGGCCTGTTGGATAAAAGTCGATATTAAACCCGTTGATTTCGACAATGCGTTCTCCGAAATGAGGGATATAGGTAGCTGTAACGGTAAAGGTGCTGCGGTCTCCTGCCACTTTTACGCTAATGCAATTATCGTATCCAGATTCAGAAGTGGAAATCTTTTCACTAAAGCTAATGCCGCGTTCTTTTGCGACACCGCCCGCATTTACTTCATTAACTGTTGAGTCAACGCGTGGTTTTAAGAAGCCTGACAGAAGGCTTTTTGTAATAAACGATGTTTCAAGTTTAGCAATTGTGCCTTCATATTGAATCGCGACATCCTGTACCGGCTCTTTCATGCATTGTGATACGAGGCTGCCGATTTTTCCTGCGATTTGGTGGTACGGCTTAATCTTAGCGAATTCATCTTTTGTCATGGCAGGCAGGTTAATGGCTGACATAACAGGAAGACCTTTTGCGAACTGCAGAACTTCTTCGGACACTTGCGCTGCAACATTCAGCTGCGCTTCTTTTGTCGATGCCCCTAGGTGAGGAGTGGCAATCACTAACGGGTGGTCAACGAGTTTATTATCAACTGGCGGTTCAACTTCAAAAACGTCAAGAGCCGCACCGGCAACATGGCCGCTTTCTAAAGCTTCAAGAAGAGCTGCCTCATCGATAATGCCGCCTCGTGCACAGTTAATTAAGCGAACACCTTTTTTCGTTTTCGCAATCGTTTCTTTGTTTAATAAGCCTTTTGTTTCTTTTGTTAACGGTGTATGCACAGTGATGATATCTGCGCTTTCCAAGACTTCTTCGAACGTACGGCTGTTTACACCGATTTTTTTCGCTCTTTCTTCTGTTAAGAAAGGATCAAAAACGTGCACGGTCATACCGAAGGCTCTCGCACGCTGTGCAATTTCGCTTCCGATTCTGCCTAATCCTACAATTCCAAGTGTTTTGCCGTAAAGTTCCGAACCGACATATGCTGTGCGGTTCCATTCTCTGGATTTTACAGAGATATTGGCCTGAGGGATGTGTCTCATTAAAGATGAGATCATCGCGAATGTGTGCTCAGCTGTGGAAATTGTGTTTCCGTTTGGCGCATTAATAATAATTACCCCATGTTTCGTCGCTTCGTCAATGTCGATATTATCCACACCGACACCGGCTCTTCCGACGATTTTTAAAGAAGTCATTTTTTGAAAAAGGTCTTCTGTTACTTTTGTTGCGCTTCGCACCAATAGAGCATCAAAGGTATGTAATTCATCCTCTGCATCTGCTACGTTTTTTTGGACGATTTCAATAAAATCTGATTCAATAAGTGGTTGTAAGCCGTCGTTGCTCATTTTGTCTGAGACCAATACTCGAAACATCGTAAGATTTCCTCCTAAATTGACAAACTAAATATCTGATAATTTAACATATTCTCAATAGAGTGTCAATGTGTATTGACGCAGTAAAGGATAAAAGGAAAGTGAGGAATTGACCAGTTTTAGAGACTTTTGGCGTTATATTTAATTTGAAGCAATTATCTATACAACCAGCCGTTTATCGTTTATAATGGAACCAAATTCATATGATCAATCTTCGGGGCAGGGTGAAATTCCCTACCGGCGGTGATGAGCAATGGCTCTAAGCCCGCGAGCTGTTTTTGACAGCAGGATTCGGTGTGATTCCGAAGCCGACAGTATAGTCTGGATGGGAGAAGATGGAGGTTCAGCAGCGTTTTGAAAGAAAGGTTTTCAAACGTTTCTTTACCAAGCCAAATTTTTGAAACCCCGCTTTTATATCATAGAGCGGTTTTTTTATTGGCTGGAAAAAGAACCTTTCCGCTTTTCGAGTAAGATGTGATCGAAAAGGAGAGAGCAAATTGAAAGTAAAAAAATTAGTCGTGATCAGCATGCTGAGCAGCATCGCATTTGTTTTGATGCTGTTAAATTTTCCGTTTCCGGGGCTTCCTGATTATTTAAAAATTGATTTCAGTGATGTCCCTGCCATTATTGCGATTCTTATATACGGACCTTTAGCGGGTATTGCCGTTGAAGCGATAAAAAACGTTCTTCAATATATCATTCAGGGGAGCATGGCTGGAGTGCCTGTAGGACAAATTGCAAATTTCATTGCCGGAACACTCTTTATTTTGCCGACTGCTTTCTTATTTAAAAAGCTGAACTCAGCAAAAGGCCTGGCAGTAAGTCTTCTGCTTGGAACTGCAGCTATGACGGTGCTGATGAGCATTCTGAATTATGTTCTGATTCTTCCGGCCTACACATGGTTTTTACACTCCCCGGCATTATCCGACAGTGCGCTGAAAACAGCGGTAGTCGCTGGTATCCTGCCATTTAACGTCATAAAAGGCATTGTCATTACGATTGTGTTCACACTTATCTTTATCAAGCTTAAACCGTGGATTGAACAGCAAAGAAGCGCGCATATTCATTAAATAAAAAAAGCTCCCGCAGGGGAGCTTTTTCGATTACTTCTATTCAAATTTAAGCGGGTTGCCCTCAAACGGCTCATCCGCCACTTTGATGGAATCAGTAGGGCATCCTTCAAATGCGTCAATCATATCTTCTTCCAGTACTTCAGGAACTTCGACAACGCCTTTGTTTTCGTCAAGCGTTACGAACGCGATGCCTTCATCATCGTAATCGTAAATGTCTGGTGCAGCCGCTCCGCAAGCGCCGCATGCAATGCATGTATCTTTGTCTACGATTGTGTACTTTGCCATGAATAAAACCTCCCAGATTGTTCTTGGTGGAACAAATGGATCAATCTTTATATTTAATCAATTTAACACCTATTCCTCTTACTTATTGTAATGATGTTGATGCCACATTTCAACAGAAAAATGATTGAGAATGCTTATCACATAAGGGGTTATCTACATAACATCCCCCCTAATGATGACTTTAAACGTCGATTTCTGTTTAAAATCTGTTAAAATAAAAAGAACAAACCAGCGATTTTTGTCAGGAAGAATGTGGGTGGATAGGTTGTCATTAAATTACTTTGATATCATGGTTCTCGATTGCCTTTCTAAAATAAACGGGGAACGGTCAGGAAGTGCCGTTTTTCACTTATTCAAAGGAAAAAGATCGTCACAAACCATTCAAGATGCCGGCTTATTTCAGACTGCAAGATATTTTGGAATGGCTCCGCAATGTTCAAGAAGCGACATTTCAGCCTCACTCCGCAAGCTTGAGCAGCAGTCATTTCTGGAACCGATGCCAGAAACAGATACATACAGAGTGACTATAAGAGGCGAAAGCATGTTGAGGCAGGCGCTGAGTGAACGGCCTTGGCCAGCCCATTGCCACGGCGCTTATTTTCAGCAGGCCGCAAGCGTGCTCTGGAAAAGACTTTCCCTTCTTGTACAGGTATTGTCAAATAAGCAGCACAGCAGCAGACAGTATATTCCCGTCACAAAAGATTATAAGACGCTTCACTGGGTCAAGCGATACATGCACAAGCAAAAGGATCATGAAAAACTGGCAAGAGGCTTGCAGGATATGCTGGAGAATTATTTGCAAAAGCTTGACGAGAAAGCAGCTCTTATCTTTGTCTACTCATTAACTTCATATAATAGGATCGGTTATACGAGCAGGCAGCTTGCTGACAATCTGAAAGAAGACGAGTGGTACGTTTATGTCTTGTTTTGGGCTGCGGTACATTATTTTATTCATTCCTTGTCGCAATGTGAAGATTCTATATTAAAGGATCTTCTTTCTGATGTGCATTTGGAGAACGCACTGACTGAGTCTACGAGAAAAACATGGCAGATGGTCAGACAAGGGATTCCGATTCAGCGAATTGCTGAAATCAGAAAGCTGAAAACCGCCACAATTGAAGACCATATCGTCGAAATTTCTCTTCATGAGCCGGCTTTTGTGATTGATGGATATATTTCGGCTGAAGATCAGCTCCAAATTGCTGAGTTCGCCAAACGCATGCGGACAAACAAGATCAAACAAATTCGAGAAGGCCTAGAGCAGCGGTTCAGCTACTTTCAAATCAGGCTGGCATTGGCAAAGCAGGTGAAACAGTATGACTAAATTACAGCAAGCGTTATATCAGTTTTTTGGTTTTCATTCCTTTAAAAAAGGGCAGGAGGACATCATCAGAAGCGTACTCAGCGGAAAGGATACCATTGCAATGCTTCCGACAGGGGGAGGAAAGTCTCTTTGCTACCAGTTGCCCGGTTATATGCTTGACGGTATGATATTAATCGTTTCTCCTTTGCTTTCTTTAATGGAGGACCAGGTGCAGCAGCTGAAAGCGCGGGGAGAAAAACGAGCTGCCGCATTAAATAGCATGCTCGGCAGGCAGGAAAGACATTTCGTGTTGGAGCATATCCACCGCTACAAATTTTTGTATCTGTCGCCCGAAGCTTTGCAGTCGTCATATGTCCTGGAAAAATTAAAGAGCGTTCCGATCAGTCTTTTTGTTATTGATGAAGCGCATTGTATATCGGAGTGGGGACATGATTTTAGGCCTGATTATTCAAAGCTTGGACAGCTGAGAAAAAAACTTGGGCATCCGCCTGTGCTTGCTCTGACGGCTACGGCGACGAAGGATACGCTGCATGATGTCATGAATTTGCTTGATCTGCAGCATGCCGAACAGCATCTTAACTCGGTTAACCGGCCGAATATTGCACTCAAAGTTGAAAATACCGCGGATACTGCCGAAAAAATAGATAGGGTCGTTCAGCTGGTTGAAAACCTGCAAGGACCGGGAATTGTCTATTGTCCGACAAGGAAATGGGCAGAGGAATTAGCGGAGGAAATTAAAAATAAAACAAGCAGCAGGGTTGATTATTACCATGGCGGCATGGATTCTGGTGACAGAATGTTAATTCAGCAGCAATTTATCAATAACCAGCTTGATGTCATTTGCTGTACAAATGCGTTCGGAATGGGTGTTGATAAATCTGATATCAAATATGTCATCCATTTTTATCTCCCGCAGACGGCTGAAGCTTTTATGCAGGAAATCGGCAGAGCAGGGCGTGACGGAAAACCGAGTGTCAGCATTTTGCTCAGAGCGCCTGGAGATTTCGAATTGCAGGAGCAGATTATCCAAATGGAGAGCCTTGCGGATGGAGAAATCGCCAATGTTATTCGCGTGCTGGAAGAAACGGAAGAACGGGACGAAAGAAAACTGCGCGAATTATTAATGCAATGTGGTATCACAGAGACGCAGTCGCGAATGATCATCCATCTCTTTATGCAGGGGAAAACATCAATTGAACTGATCAAGCAGGAAATCACGTATCGCATGGAGCTGAAACTTGATAAAATGCGTCACGTATCAGCTTTGCTTCATCGCGATGGCTGTTTAAGACAATCGCTGTTAGCCTATTTTGATGAAACCTACGAGCCCGATAAGGGAAGCATGCCATGCTGTTCACATTGCGGTTTTGATCTTTCGCTGTATGAACAAAAAGAGGAGCGCGTCAAAATAGAGCCATTAGACGGCTGGAGATCGGAATTGCACCGTATATTCAGTCTGCAGACTGTAGGTGAGCCGAACTGAAACAGCAAAAGGATTTGATCCAGCATCTGTCTGACCGTGATATACTGAAGCAGCTATACATGACACAGCTTCTGATCATCATGGTGTCCGCTGCTGCCGTTTTGTTCTTTTTTCAGGATGCAAGTGATTTTTTCAGGCTCTGGCATATTAGGGATATAAGAATCATTTGGTATGGTGTTTCTTTAGCGGTTATTGTCATTTTAGCCGACATGGCAATCATGAAATGGTGTCCGACTCATTTATATGATGACGGCGGAATCAATAAAAAGTTATTCAGTAAAAGGCCAATCCCTCATATTATATTTTTAACGCTTCTGATTTCTTTTGCTGAAGAAATGTTATTCAGGGGAGTGCTGCAGACCCATATTGGTTTATGGGCGGCCAGTCTTGTATTTGCTGTTCTTCATTTTCGGTATTTGACAAAATGGCTGCTTTTTATCATGGTGACGGTAATCAGCTTTTTGCTTGGACTGATTTATGAATGGACCGGCAATCTATTTGTTCCGGTAACGGCGCATTTTATTATTGATGCCGTGTTTGCCTGTCAGATTCGTTTTGAACATGTTAGGAGGGATACACATGACGAACATGTCTAGAGTAGAAAGAAGAAAAGCCCAGAATCTTTATGAAGACCATAAAACCGCATTGGCGGACGACCTTTTCGAAGATGATGAAGAAAGCCTTCCGACAAGACAATCTGTAAAAAATCAAAGAGAGAAGAAAAAAAAGCAAGGCAAAACAAGAACGCCGTTATTTACCACTCTCGCAGTACTGTTTGTATTTGTGCCGGTTATCGTCTTTGTCACCTTATTTTATCTAATGAAAAGCCATCCGGGAAATCCCGATGATTATGAAGATGTTTTTATAAACAGCAGCCAGAGTAAATACGAGGTGGTCCAAAAACCAGAGGCCAAAAAAGAAACGGCAGAGACAGTTCTGCGCGAAGAGTCAAAAAAAAAATCTGAAGGCAAAAAGACAGAGAAACAAACAGAAGCAACAACTGATAAGAAGCAGCCTGCTGTAGCGGAAAAAGAGGACACAGCAAACAAACAGGAAGCAAAAAGCGCGGCTGCTTCCCCTTCCCCGGAAAAAACAGTCCAAAAAGAGCAGGAACAGGTACAGCAGCAGTCTGAACCAGTTCAAGATACGGAGGCAAAACGTATCGTTCAGCACACCGTTCAAAAGAAAGAAACGCTGTACCGAATTTCCATGAAATATTATAAAAGCAGATCAGGAGAAGAAAAGATCCGTGCCTATAACCATTTGAACGGAAATGACGTTTATACCGGGCAAATTTTGGACATCCCTTTGACTTATTAGCGGGCATCTTTTTGATCGCAGGCTCATATATTGTAGCAATGAAAAGGGACAAGGTGTGAAGCGTATGGAATCCTTATGGAACCAGCTGGACCGATTTACGGACGCGCCGACCAAACAGATGCTACAGGCGTTGGTAAAACGAAAACAAAAATACGAAAACTATGCTGCGCAATGCCGCAGGTGGCGGTGGACCTCACTCATTTGCCTGGGCTTATTATGTCTTTTAATGATGATCAAAAGTCCGGCGCCTCAGCTCATTCTTCAAGAAATGCTCAGCCATACCTTTTATTTATTTTGGATGATGGCAACTGCTTTTGCATACTGCACTTCATATTATTTTAAGAAAAAAGAAGAAAAAGCCGAGGGTGATTTCCATAAACTGAGATGTGAAATTATTCAGAAAAGCACTGATCTGTGGCCGCAGCCTGATAAATGGAAGGCGAGAGAATCTGTTTTTCAACTGATGAAGCACCAATACGATATTAATCTATATTTTGAAAGTAAATAAAATGGGGCGTTTTCTCAAACGATAGAAACGTCTTTTTTTTATTGTCCGTCTTATTGATAAGTTCTAAAAGAATGGAGAGTTTTTAATGAAGCGATCAATGAAAATTGCCGGTGCATTGGCTATTGCAGCAGCGGCAATGACGGCAAAAATGTATTCAGTGGCAAAAGGCAATCACTTAAAAATCCATACATTTACGTTATCAAAAATGAAGGGGAAGCCGCCTCTTACGATCTTTTTTATATCTGACATTCATAAACGTATTGTTGATCACGGTCTTTTAGAGGAAGCGCAGGGCCATCAGCCGGATCTGGTTATAATCGGCGGTGATTTAGCTGAGGGCGGGGTGTCCTGCTCGAGAATTGAGGAAAACGTCAGAAGGCTTGTGGGTTTGGGAGTTCCTGTCATGTTTGTCTGGGGAAACAATGATTATGAAATCAGTCAGCGGGAACTGTATGCTATTTTTAAAACGCACCGTATTATTACGCTGCGAAATGAATCGGTTCCTTTTACGTATAACGGACATACCATCACCATAGCCGGAGTGGATGACATCAGGATGGAGATGGATGATTATGAAGAAGCGATTAAAGAAATTGACGGGAACCAGGTGAACGTTCTGGTTTGCCATAACCCTGAGATCCATCAACAAATCAATGAAAACGACGGTATTGATGTGATATTCAGCGGGCATACCCATGGCGGACAGATTCGATTTGGAAAATTTGGCCCTTATGAGCTTGGGACAACCGGTTTTGTGAAAAATGCTGCGTACCTCATCAGCAATGGGTACGGCACAACAAAAGTGCCCCTTCGTTTAGGGGCGGAGCCTGAGGCACACATCGTGACACTTGCAGCACCTGAATGACTTCCCTAAAGAGTGTGTCAATAAAAAACTGCATTGTGCTTGTCTTACTAGTGAACTCAGTGTAAACTGATAACAATTAAGAACCTATGACTCATCATCTCATATAATGTGTTATATGATTTGTGTGCAAGTAGAGGCAGGAGGGAACGTTATGCGGCTTGAGCGTCTGAATTATAATAAGATCAAAATCTTCTTGACCCTCGATGATTTAACTGATCGTGGATTAACAAAAGAAGACCTCTGGAAGGACTCATTTAAAGTCCACCAGTTATTTAAAGATATGATGAATGAAGCAAATACAGAGCTCGGCTTTGAAGCGAATGGACCGATTGCAGTGGAAGTGTATTCTCTCCAAGCACAAGGGATGGTTGTGATCGTAACAAAGAACCAAGAAGCGGATTCAGAAGAAGATGAGTATGATGATGATTACATCGAAATGCAAGTCAAGCTTGACGAAAGCGCGGACATCATATATCAATTCCATTCCTTTGAAGATATCATTCAGCTTTCTGAAAGCTTACAGCGGATCGGTATCACAGGAGGAACTGTCTACCACTATGAAGGACAGTACTTTCTCAGCCTTGAAGACTTGGGATCACAGACTGCCGAGGGTGTTGTGGCGGTCCTGGCTGAATACGGCAATCCGACAACATTAACGATTTATCGCTTACAAGAGTATGGTAAGCTCATTATGGACGGAAATGCTGTAGAGACAATCCAAACTCATTTTTCATAAGAATGGAAGAAAAACTGCTGTTTTTTACAGCGGTTTTTTTTGTTAAAAAACATGGAAAAACATAACGTTTATCCTATGCATAGATCATATGAAGGTGTATACTATTCTCTGAAAGGGAGCATGTGAGAAACAGAAGATTCTAGGAGGTTAACTCAAATGGCAGCCGATCGAAACACCGGTCATACAGAAGAGGACAAACTTGATGTATTAAAATCAACCCAAACCGTAATACATAAGGCTCTGGAAAAATTGGGATATCCCGAAGAAGTGTACGAACTGTTAAAGGAGCCGATGAGGTTATTAACGGTAAAAATACCTGTTCGTATGGACGACGGTTCAGTCAAGATTTTTACGGGTTATCGTGCCCAGCACAATGACTCTGTCGGTCCGACGAAAGGCGGGATACGTTTTCACCCGAACGTAACAGAAAAAGAGGTGAAGGCGCTTTCTATTTGGATGAGTTTAAAATGCGGTATCATTGATCTTCCATATGGCGGTGGTAAAGGCGGAATTGTTTGTGATCCAAGGGATATGTCGTTTAGAGAGCTGGAGCGTCTAAGCAGGGGTTATGTCAGAGCTATCAGCCAAATTGTCGGTCCGACGAAAGACGTGCCGGCACCGGATGTATTTACAAACTCACAAATCATGGCTTGGATGATGGATGAGTATTCAAGAATTGATGAATTTAATTCGCCTGGGTTCATTACAGGCAAACCGCTTGTGCTTGGCGGATCTCACGGGAGAGAATCAGCGACAGCAAAAGGTGTAACCATCTGCATAAAAGAAGCGGCGAAGAAAAAAGGCATCGATATTAAAGGTGCGCGAGTTGTCGTTCAAGGCTTCGGAAACGCCGGAAGCTATTTGGCAAAATTTATGCATGATGCAGGGGCAAAGGTTGTCGGCATATCCGATGCATACGGCGGACTGTATGACCCTGAAGGCCTGGATATTGATTATTTACTCGACCGCCGTGACAGTTTTGGCACAGTGACAAAGCTTTTCAACGATACCATTACGAACCAAGAGCTGCTGGAACTGGATTGTGATATTTTAGTTCCTGCCGCGATTGAAAATCAAATTACAGAAGAAAATGCCCATAACATTCAGGCGAAAATCGTCGTTGAAGCAGCAAACGGCCCAACTACGCTTGAGGGAACAAAAATTCTTTCAGACCGTGACATTCTGCTTGTTCCGGATGTACTGGCAAGCGCGGGAGGCGTAACCGTTTCTTATTTTGAATGGGTTCAGAATAATCAGGGCTTCTACTGGGGCGAGGAAGAAGTAGAAGAGAAATTAGAAAAAATGATGGTAAAATCATTCAACAATATTTATGAAATGGCCAACAACCGAAGAATCGACATGAGACTTGCCGCTTATATGGTAGGCGTGCGTAAAATGGCGGAGGCTTCGCGCTTTAGAGGCTGGATATAAGTTGATGATTTGCATAAAAAATAAAAATCTCCTATGATAAAATAGGAGATTTTTTTATTTGGAAATAGAAAAATGTGAATCGAATGCCAATCGCAGGAGTTGACGGAAATGATTGAAGAAAAAGCAATAATTATTGGCGGAGGTCCTTGCGGGTTATCTGCGGCCATTCACCTAAAACAAATTGGCATTGATGCCCTCGTCATTGAAAAAGGCAATGTTGTTAACAGTATTTACAATTATCCGACGCATCAAACCTTTTTCAGCTCAAGTGAAAAGCTTGAAATCGGTGACGTGGCATTTATTACCGAAAACAGAAAGCCTGTCAGAATTCAGGCTTTGTCGTACTACAGGGAAGTCGTAAAGCGGAAAAAGATCCGTGTGAACGCATTTGAAATGGTGCAAAAAGTGACAAAAGCAGAAAACAATTCATTTGTTATCGAAACGTCAAAAGAGACGTATTTAACACCATACTGCATTATTGCCACAGGCTATTATGATCATCCAAACTATATGAACGTACCTGGTGAGGATTTGCCGAAAGTATTCCATTATTTTAAGGAAGGACATCCGTATTTCGATAAAGACGTCGTCGTTATCGGCGGGAAAAATTCAAGTGTAGATGCTGCGCTTGAACTCGTCAAATCAGGAGCGCGTGTCACCGTTTTATATAGGGGCAATGAATATTCTTCAAGCATTAAGCCATGGATTCTGCCAGAATTCGAATCTTTAGTAAGAAACGGTACAATCCGAATGGAATTTGGCGCTTGTGTAGAAAAAATCACGGAAGATGAAGTCGTTTTCCGCTCCGGTCAGCAGGAACTGATTGCCATTAAAAACGATTTTGTATTTGCCATGACGGGTTATCATCCTGATCATCAATTTTTGAAAAAAATCGGTGTGAAAATCGATGAGGAATCAGGGCGTCCGTTTTTTAATGAAGAAACGATGGAAACCAATGTGGAGGGCGTTTTTATTGCCGGGGTCATCGCTGCCGGAAATAATGCAAATGAAATATTTATTGAAAACGGAAGATTTCACGGCGGCCACATCGCAAATGAAATCGCAAAAAGAGAAGATAAGTGAAAAGAGGAGAGCATATGAAGGATTCGTATGCTCTTTTTGTTTTTTTAAGGGCAGACAGATGTAAATTCATACACAACATGGTAGGATAGACATAGGAATATAAAGGAAAGAGGTTGCCTGATGTTTGCAATCATCTCTGCAGGGATTGCTCCCGGCATCGCGCTGTTAAGTTATTTTTATTTAAAAGATCAGTATGATAATGAACCTGTACATATGGTGCTTCGGTCATTTTTTCTTGGGGTTGTTCTTGTATTTCCCACCATGTTTATTCAGTATGTGCTTGAAAAAGAGAATGTGGGAGGCGGAAGCTTTTTTGTTTCTTTTTTGTCTTCTGGCTTTTTGGAGGAATCATTAAAATGGTTTATTTTAATGATCAGTGTTTACCCGCACGCCCACTTTGATGAACATTATGACGGAATTGTATACGGCGCAAGTGTATCGCTCGGTTTTGCGACACTCGAAAATATTCTTTATTTAATCGGTCATGGCGTGGAGCATGCGTTTGTCAGAGCGCTGCTGCCCGTTTCATGCCATGCCTTAATTGGAGTGATTATGGGGTTTTACCTAGGGAAAGCGCGTTTTTCCGCTGAAAAAGCACGTGTAAAATGGCTTTTCCTTTCGTTGGCCGTACCTTCACTTTTACATGGGTCGTATGACTTTATCCTGACAGCACTCAGTAATTGGATCTATTACATGTTTCCATTTATGTTATTTTTATGGTGGTTTGGTTTGCGAAAAGCAAAAAAAGCCCGTTCCGTTAATATGATACAGATTTAGAAGAGCCGCACAGCGATAGTGCGGCTTTTTGATTTGCTGAAATTTTTAAGCTGTGAGGGATAAGAAGGAAAGAGTGTATAAAAATAACCTCGTTACAGAAAATACGATTATACTCAAAAATTTGCTGTAGGAGGCTTGAAAAAATGAAGTCCAAAGGATCGATTATGGCATGTCTCATCTTATTTTCCTTTATAATTACGACGTTTATCAATACTGAAACCATTTCAGCCTTTTCTAATCAAGTCATTCAAAGAGGGGCAACAGGGGACGATGTGATCGAGCTGCAGGCGCGTCTTCAATATAACGGATATTATAATGGGAAAATTGACGGGGTTTATGGATGGGGGACATACTGGGCAGTACGGAACTTTCAGGATCAATTCGGCTTAAAAGAGGTAGACGGTCTGGTCGGAGCCCAAACCAAACAGACCTTGATATCTAAGTCTAAATATTACCGTGAATATGTCATGGAGCAGCTCCAAAAAGGAAATAAATTCACGCATTACGGAAAAATACCGCTGAAATACCAAACGAAACCGTCAAAAACAGCGACTCAAAAAGCAAGGCAGCAAGCAGAGACGCGGCAGAAACAGCCTGCTGAAAAAATAACACAGCAGCCGCAAGCGAATAAACAGCAAAACAACAACACGCCTGCAAAAACAAGAAAACAGGATGCGGTTGCAGCTAATATGCCGGGCGGTTTTTCCAATAATGATATTCGGCTGCTTTCTCAAGCGGTTTACGGGGAAGCGCGTGGCGAGCCGTACGAGGGACAGGTTGCTATTGCAGCAGTTATCTTGAACCGTTTAAACAGTCCGTTATTTCCAAATTCAATATCAGGTGTTATTTTTGAACCGCTTGCCTTTACAGCGGTGGCTGACGGACAAATTTATATGCAGCCGAACGAAACAGCAAAAGAAGCAGTATTAGACGCCATTAATGGCTGGGACCCTTCCGAGGAAGCGCTGTATTACTTTAATCCGGATACAGCTACCAGCGCGTGGATTTGGGGGCGCCCGCAGATTAAGAGAATCGGTAAACACATTTTCTGTGAGTAGCAGGACATAAGAAAGCATAAAAATGAGGTGTGATAAATGATCAGAGCTATTTTAATCGCAGTGCTCGGTATTGCAATTGTCGGTACTAGTTACTGGGGATACAAAGAGCACCAGGAAAAAGACGCTGTCCTTCTTCATGCTGAAAATAACTATCAGCGGGCGTTTCATGAGCTCACCTATCAGGTAGACCAGCTGCATGATAAAATTGGCGCAACGCTTGCCATGAACAGCAAAAAATCACTGTCCCCCGCATTGATAGATGTTTGGAGAATTACATCAGAAGCCCATAACAGTGTCAGTCAGCTGCCGCTTACATTAATGCCGTTTAACAAAACGGAAGAGCTGTTATCCAAGATCGGCGATTTCAGCTATAAAACGTCAATCAGGGATTTGGATCAAAAACCGCTCGATGAAAAAGAGTATACTTCGTTAAATAAGCTTTATCAGCAATCAGAAGATATACAAAATGAACTGCGCCACGTTCAGCACCTTGTCATGAGCAAGAACTTGCGCTGGATGGATGTAGAGATGGCGCTGGCCTCTGATGAAAAACAGAGTGATAACACGATCATCAACAGCTTTAAAACGGTTGAAAAAAATGTCGGATCCTTCGCCTCAGGAACAGATCTTGGGCCAAGTTTCACCAGCACCAAAAAAGAGGAGAAGGGTTTTGCCCATCTGAAGGGAAAAGAAATTTCTGCACAGGAAGCCAAACAAATTGCCCAACGCTTTGCACCTGATGACAATTATGCAATCAAAGTGATAAAGAGCGGAAAAAAAACAAACCGTGACGTCTACAGTATCAGTATGAAAGATCCTGATCATAAAGCAGCGATATATATGGATATTACAAAAAAAGGCGGACACCCGGTTTATTTAATCCAAAACAGAGAAGTGAAAGATCAGAAAATCAGCTTGAATGACGGATCGAATCGAGCCCTTGCTTTTCTAAAGAAAAACGGATATGAAACGAAAGATCTGGAAATTGATGAAAGTGCGCAATACGATAAAATCGGTGTATTCTCATATGTTCCAATAGAAAATAATGTCCGGATGTATCCAGAAGCTATCCGTATGAAAGTTGCCTTGGATGACGGCGAGGTTGTCGGCTTTTCAGCGCGAGATTTCTTAACATCCCACAGAAAAAGAGACATACCAAAGCCGGCTATCTCTGAACAAGATGCGAAAGCAAAATTAAACAAAAATGTAGAAGTGAGAGAAACAAGGCTTGCTGTGATCACAAATGAATTAGGACAGGAAGTATTATGCTATGAAATACTGGGTACGATTGAAAATGATACATTCAGAATGTATATAAATGCTAATGACGGAACGGAAGAGAAAGTTGAAAAACTAAAAAATGCTGAACCTATATATAAAGACCTATAAAAACTAGGAGGAAAGGACTAAAAGTCTTTTCCTTTTTTTCATTACATGCTTTAATAAAAAAGTGAGTATATTGAATGCGAAAGAGTGAAGTCAATGATAGAGATTGGGGAAACTGTACACTTAGAATACATAGAAGAAAATGATTTAAAAATAGCAAAGAGCAAAGCCGTGAGTATAGAAAACGGAGAGCTCCTGATCGCATATCCGGTTGATGTAAACACAGGAAGAACCGTGATTTTACATCATAATATTGAAGTAACGGTAGAGTTTGTCGGTAAAGACGAAGTGCCTTACCGCTTCTCAAGCCGCATTAAGGGAAAAGTGACGGACAAGCTTCAAATGATCTGCCTTGAAGTGCCTCCCCGTGAAAAAATGAAGCGAATTCAGCGCAGGCAATATGTAAGAACTGACGCGGTATTGGATGTGCTGGTCGAGCCGGCAGATGAAAAAGACGGGTTTCATACACTTTCGTACAATATCAGCGCCGGCGGTATTGCTTTGATTGTGACAGATGGCTATTCTTTTCAGCACGGGGATACGCTGCGCCTGTTCATCAGCCTTCAGGATGGGGAGAAAACGCATCAAATAGAGGCTGACACGGTTGTCAGGCGTGTTTATAATGATTCAAAATCAGGCAAACGTAAAATGACCTTGGAGTATTTGGAGATTTCAGCCGGTGATCAGCAGCTCCTTCTTCAGTATTGCATTCGCCGCCAGTTAAACAAGAGAAGAAAGGGACGATTGGAATAAACATCGGCTAACACTTCCATACTATTTGTGATGGAGGTGGGCTGATGAAGACCTTTGAACGGCTGCTGCTCAAATTATTGTTCATTCAGGCAGTGATTTTACTTGGTATCCAGTTTCTTTTTCACTATCAGCATATTGAACCTTATGTCTCAAAAGTGATTCAATATGAAGGGGTGGATAAAATGGAAGTTAATGATTGGATAGAAACCTTCAAACATTAATTATTCATGAATTTTTCACCCTTTTTCATAAAGTTCATGATACAATCCATAGAGGAGAAAAGAGCAAGGAGAGGAATTATGGAAAAGAAATTATCGATTGCGATCGACGGCCCGGCTGCTGCGGGCAAAAGCACCGTTGCCAAAATTGTGGCTGAAAAAAAATCGTACATATATATTGATACGGGAGCGATGTATCGGGCCATTACATATGTGGCTTTACAAGAAAAAGTTGATTTGACAGATGAAGCAAAATTGGCTGAGCTGTTAAAGCAAACCGATATTGAGCTGATTACAACAAAAGAAGGACAAAAGGTGCTTGTCAACGGCACAGATGTGACTGAGGACATCAGAAAAGACGAGGTCAGCAATCAAGTCTCAATTGCTGCCAAGCACAGAAGCGTCAGGGAAGAAATGGTGAAACGCCAGCAGCAGCTCGGGGAAAAAGGCGGCGTTGTCATGGACGGACGTGATATCGGAACGCATGTGCTTCCAAATGCCGAAGTGAAGATCTTTCTTTTGGCATCTGTTGAAGAGAGAGCGAAACGCCGTTATGAAGAAAATGTAAAAAAAGGCTACGATGCCAACTACGAAACATTAATTGAGGAAATTGCAAGAAGAGATAAACTCGATTCAGAGCGCGAAGTTTCTCCGCTTCGAAAAGCAGATGACGCGCTTGAAATCGACACGACTTCTCTCTCCATTCAGGAAGTTGCTGAAAAAATCCTTGATGTAGTGGAGCAAAAGTCCCGCTGATACCGGCGGAGGCCACTTTTTTTGAATTTTTCAACAAAGAAAGAATGTTATTGCTTGACAAACCTGTCCTTTTATTAGAAGTTAATACTAATAAAACTTTTTATTGATCATTCAAAATCTTTTTTGGATGATTCTTTAATACATATTCGGCTAAAAGCGGACATGCATGATACGTGTTCAGCTTTCAAACCGTTTTTAATTAAGCTGTGTAGGTTTGGACCAAGGAGGTTATTCAAATGACAGAGGAAATGAATCAAATTGATGTTCAAGTACCAGAGGTTGGAGATGTAGTAAAAGGGATTGTGACAAAGGTAGAGGACAAGCATGTGGATGTTGAAATTATCAATGTCAAACAGTCCGGTATTATTCCAATCAGTGAATTATCAAGTCTTCATGTAGAGAAAGCATCGGATGTCGTAAAAGTAGACGACGAGCTTGACCTGAAAGTAACAAAAGTGGAAGACGATGCTTTGATTTTATCTAAACGTGCTGTTGATGCAGACCGCGCTTGGGAAGACCTTGAAAAAAAATTTGAAACAAAAGAAGTGTTTGAAGCTGAAGTGAAAGATGTCGTAAAAGGCGGTCTAGTCGTTGATATCGGCGTACGGGGCTTTATTCCGGCATCACTTGTAGAAGCGCATTTTGTAGAAGATTTTACCGACTATAAAGGAAAAACACTGTCTCTGCTCGTAGTAGAGCTTGACCGTGATAAAAACCGCGTCATCCTTTCACACCGTGCGGTTGTTGAAAGTGAGCAGGCGAATAAAAAACAAGACCTTCTTCAGTCTCTAGAAGTTGGAAGTGTACTCGATGGTAAAGTGCAGCGCCTGACTGACTTTGGCGCGTTTGTTGATATCGGCGGTATCGACGGGCTTGTGCACATTTCACAGCTTTCCCACTCCCACGTTGAAAAGCCGTCTGATGTTGTGGAAGAGGGACAGGAAGTGAAAGTGAAAGTATTATCGGTTGACCGGGATAATGAGCGTATTTCTTTATCTATTAAAGAAACTCTGCCTGGGCCTTGGAGCCAAATTGGCGAGAAAGTCAAACCGGGTGATGTGCTTGAAGGAAAGGTTCAGCGTCTCGTGAGCTTCGGTGCGTTTGTTGAAATTCTTCCTGGCGTAGAAGGTCTCGTTCATATTTCTCAAATTTCTAATAAACACATCGGCACGCCGCATGAAGTCCTTGAAGAAGGACAGACTGTAAAAGTGAAGGTTCTTGATGTGAATGAAAATGAAGAGCGCATTTCATTAAGCATGCGTGAGCTTGAAGAAGCTCCTAAAGCCGATCAAGAGGATTACCGCCAATATCAGGCGAAGGAAGAAACAAGCACTGGCTTCCAGCTTGGAGATCTGATCGGAGATAAGCTTAATAAACTAAAATAATTGGTGATAAACGTGACTCGAGCAGAACGGAAAAGAGAACACATCAATCATGCCCTGTCTACCGGCCAAAAGCGGGAGACGGGTCTTGATGATATTACGTTTGTTCATGTCAGTCTGCCCGATCTTGCATTAGAACAAGTAGATATTTCCACAAAAATCGGCGAACTTTCAAGCAGTTCGCCGATTTTTATCAATGCAATGACTGGCGGCGGCGGACAACTTACATATGAAATTAATAGGGCGCTTGCTAGAGCAGCTCGTATAGCTGATATTCCTCTCGCTGTCGGCTCACAAATGTCGGCGTTAAAAGACCCGTCTGAACGCTATTCGTATGAAATCGTCCGAAAGGAAAATCCGAATGGGCTGATTTTTGCCAATCTGGGCAGTGAGGCGACAGCTCGTCAGGCGAAGGAAGCTGTCGAAATGATTGAGGCGGATGCGCTGCAGATTCACCTGAATGTGATTCAGGAAATTGTCATGCCCGAAGGTGACAGAAGCTTTAACGGCGCTCTTTCCCGTATTGAACAGATCTGCAGCGGAGTCAAAGTGCCTGTCATAATAAAAGAAGTAGGCTTCGGAATGAGCAAAGAATCAGCAAGAAAGCTGTATGACGCTGGTGCGGCAGCTGTTGATATCGGCGGTTACGGAGGGACAAATTTCTCGAAAATAGAAAATCTCCGAAGACAGCGCCAGATCACTTTTTTCAACTCATGGGGGATTTCAACAGCAGCGAGCCTGGCGGAAATCCGCTCTGAGTTTCCCGGTAAAACAACGATTGCGTCCGGCGGCCTTCAAAATGCGCTTGATGTCGCGAAGGCGATAGCTCTTGGGGCTTCCTGTACCGGAATGGCAGGGCACTTCTTAAAAGCGCTGACTGAAAAAGGCGAAGAAGGGCTGCTTGAAGAGATTCAGCTGATCCTAGAGGAATTAAAAATGATTATGACTGTGCTTGGCACCAGTACGATTTCTGATTTGCAAAAGGCTCCTCTTGTAATAAAAGGTGAGACTCATCACTGGCTGACAGAGAGAGGCATTCATACTTCCAATTACAATGTGCGTTGACAGCTGTATAAGAAAAGCCCAAAACGGTGTGAGTTTTGGGCTTTTTGTATTATGATTTACGCTTTTTAAATTTGCCGTTTTGTTCAAGGCTGGTGGCTCCGTCATAGTGAATCGATTGGTCCCGGTCTGATTCCACTCTGCCCGAAGCCTTGAGTTTTTTCTCCTGTCTGTCTTTTCCCATGATCATTCTCCTTTACATGAAGCGGTTTGTTTAAAAAAAGTGTTTAGACTCCATACTGGGAGTATGGAGGAAGCGATATGGAACAATTTTATTATTATTGGTCAATGTGGTTTTTGTGGGTGCTGACAACCTTTATTCTTGGAAAGACGAAAAGGCGCTTTGCCGTCTCAGTATTTATTTTGACTAATATCATCTTAAGCATACATCACTTTACTTTATATTTTTCTCTGAATGCGGCGTACGTGATGTTTTTCGTTTGCGGGTGCGTCTATGCCGGATATTTAGGGATGTATAAACGATTTCGCTATATCATGGTGCACCTGACGCTTGTTTCCGGGTATGCGTTTGTTTATCTTTTTGCATTATATGATCCGGTTTGGTTCATCATAAAACCTGAGTGGACCGCTGTTGTATTATGTGTGCTGTTGACTGCTTCTGTTGAAAGGGATTTTCAGATGCAGCTTGCCTTATATGTTCTAGGAATGTGCCAAGGCGAACTGGTGTATTCTTTTGTCATTCAACAATTGGCAGGGCATACAGCTGTCGGAGGTTTTCAATGGCTTAACGCGTGCTCTGCGGGAACGATATTGCTGTTTGGCATATCAAAATATGAACAGCTCGCCAGTCAAATTGGCCAGAGAGGCAAAAGATCAAACAAAGGAGCTACTAAAATGTCATGAGTGATTACATCTATCCGATTATTGCGGGGGTCGTAGCAGGAGTCGCCACAAGGCTGTATATGCTGAAAACAGATTACCGTCAGTATCCGACCTATATTCACGGAAAAGTCATTCATATAGCACTTGGGCTTATTGCGGCAGGGTTAGGGGCAATTATTATGCCTGCGCTATTACAGGAGGAGTTTACGGCCATCACGTTTTTGACACTTGCAGCCACTCAATTCAGAGATGTCAGAAATATGGAGCGGAATACGCTGACACAAATGGATTCGTACGAACTTGTTTCAAGAGGAAGCACTTATATTGAAGGAATCGCCATTGCGTTTGAAAGCAGAAATTATATCGTAATTTTTACTGCTCTTTTGACAACATCGGCGTACGTGTTTTTCTCAATCTGGGCTGCTGTCATCACCGCTGTTGTTTGTTTTTTGTTAGCAATGAAATTTATGTCCGGCAGTGTATTGAAAGATATTGTCGATATTGAGTACATAGAGCCTCACTTTGAAGGGCCGGGTCTGTTTGTAGATAATATTTATATGATGAACATCGGACTTCCGGAGAAACAGGAGCTGATTTTAAAGCATGGCATGGGGTTTATTTTAACGCCTAAAAATTTTAATTCAGCTGCAACCATTGCCAACCTGGGTCAGCGCCAGGCCATTTTATTTGATGTCTCCAATGTGCTGGGGGTGTATCGGGACTCAGGAGAGCCGTCCCTGACGCCAATCGCGAAAAGGGATCTTAATGACGGAAGAGTGGGTGTTTTTGTCCTGCCGCAAATTCATCACCCGGAAACAGCTGTTCAGATTATCAGCAATGTTCCGACCTTGGAAAACGCGATCAGAATGCCTACGGAATTTATCAAAAAACAGGATAAGGTGATAGGATGAGTGAATCGCTGACGAAAGTGATTTTGTCTGTTATCACGACAAACCGGAACCGTGCTTCAGGAGGGACACCTATCTTTTTTTGTAATGACCAAAAAGAGATGGAGCTTTTCGCTAAAAACCTTGAGGCAATCCTTGACGGAATTGCCCATAGAATTGGGGAAGATGTTTATTTGATCGTGAAACATTTTTAAGAATAGTTGTGATCCCAGTAAAAACTGATATAATAAATGAGTTAAGCCCTTCCTCTGAAGGGTTTCTTTTCATAAAAAATGAGATGATTTAAATAACCGGTTGAGAATTTATGTAAAAATGAAAGCGGCTGGATCGAAAGGAAGGGTACTATGGGTAAACCTGTCGTAGCCATTGTCGGGAGACCGAATGTAGGAAAATCTACAATCTTTAATCGGATTGCGGGTGAGAGAATTTCAATAGTAGAAGATACCCCTGGTGTGACAAGGGATCGGATATACAGCTCGGCTGAATGGCTGAATTATGATTTTAATTTGATTGATACGGGCGGTATTGATATCGGTGATGAGCCGTTTCTAACACAGATACGCGAGCAGGCCGAAATCGCCATGGATGAAGCGGATGTCATTATTTTTATGGTGAATGGCCGTGAAGGTGTGACTGCTGCTGATGAAGAAGTAGCGAAAATTTTGTACCGCACGAAAAAGCCTGTTGTTTTAGCGGTAAATAAACTGGATAACACAGAAATGAGAGCGAATATTTATGATTTTTATTCGCTGGGCTTTGGTGAACCGTATCCGGTTTCAGGAACACACGGGCTGGGACTCGGAGATTTACTGGATGCCGCAGCGGAGCATTTTAAAAATATCCCTGAAACAAAATACGATGATGAAGTCGTTCAATTTTGCCTGATCGGACGCCCGAATGTAGGAAAGTCTTCTCTGGTAAACGCGATACTTGGCGAAGATCGTGTCATTGTGAGTAATGTGGCGGGAACAACAAGAGATGCCGTTGATACAACATTTACTTATAACCAGCAGGATTTTGTCATTGTAGACACTGCCGGCATGAGAAAAAAAGGTAAAGTGTATGAAACGACTGAAAAGTACAGCGTGCTGCGGGCGCTGAAAGCCATCGACCGCTCTGAAGTTGTTGCGGTGGTGCTTGACGGCGAGGAAGGCATTATCGAACAGGACAAGCGAATCGCGGGTTATGCACATGAAGCAGGCAAGGCTGTCGTGATCGTAGTGAATAAATGGGATGCTGTTGACAAAGATGAAAGCACGATGAAAGAATTTGAACAGAATATCCGTGATCATTTTCAATTTCTTGATTATGCACCGATTCTGTTCATGTCAGCATTAACGACAAAACGGATTCATACGCTCATGCCTGCAATCATTAAAGCGAGTGAAAATCACTCACTTCGTGTCCAGACGAATGTCTTAAATGACATCATTATGGATGCTGTGGCAATGAATCCGACACCGACTCATAACGGGTCACGCTTGAAAATTTATTATGCGACTCAAGTTGCGGTGAAGCCGCCGAGTTTTGTTGTGTTTGTAAACGATCCGGAACTGATGCATTTTTCATACGAACGATTTTTAGAAAACCGAATCAGAGATGCGTTCGGTTTTGAGGGGACACCAATCAAAATATTTGCAAGAGCTAGAAAATAAAAAGGTGTGAAGCAAATATGAAAAGAGTCACAATGCTTGGAGCGGGAAGCTGGGGAACGGCACTGGCTTTAGTATTAGCCGATAACAACCATGATGTGAGAATTTGGGGGCATCGTGCGGAGCTGATCCAACAAATAAATGATCTGCACGAAAATAAGGATTATTTGCCTGATGTCAAGCTCCCTGAATCGATTCGAGCAACAACGGAAATCGGGGAGGCTGTGTCAGACGCAGATTTCATCATAGTTGCTGTTCCGACCAAAGCGATTCGGGAAGTGTTGAGACAGGCAGTGCCTTTTATGACGAAAAAAGCAGTTTTTGTTCATGTGAGTAAGGGGATAGAGCCGGATTCGCTCCTGCGCATTTCTGAAATTATGGAATTTGAGCTCCCGAGTGATGTCAGAAAGGACATTGTCGTGCTCTCCGGGCCGAGCCATGCTGAAGAAGTAGGACTCCGGCATCCGACAACCGTCACTTCCTCTTCAAAGAGCATGCAGGCTGCAGAAGAGGTGCAGGATCTGTTTATAAACCACAATTTTCGGGTGTACACAAATCCTGACATTATCGGTGTTGAAATCGGAGGCGCTCTGAAAAATATTATCGCCCTTGCTGCTGGCATCACAGACGGCTTAGGATACGGCGATAATGCCAAAGCTGCTTTGATTACGCGGGGTCTTGCTGAAATTGCGAGACTCGGCACAAAAATGGGCGGGAATCCGCTAACGTTTTCCGGATTGACAGGTGTCGGAGACCTGATTGTTACGTGCACAAGTGTTCACTCCAGAAACTGGCGTGCCGGCAATTTACTCGGAAAAGGGTACAAGCTTGAGGATGTTCTCGAAGAAATGGGAATGGTCGTTGAGGGAGTACGCACGACAAAAGCGGCTTACCAGCTTTCAGAAAAATATCAGGTGCAAATGCCGATTACAGAAGCCCTTCATCAAGTTCTGTTTAATGGACAAAAGGTAGAAACCGCTGTTGAATCCTTAATGGCGAGAGGAAAAACCCACGAGATGGAGGACTTGGTGAATACATTTGATAACCAAGTTAAATAAAAGTGTCAACGGAATAGAATTCCGCATATTCTAATTGCACGAAAGCCCGAAACACAGAAGAATACCCATGCCTTGGGATCTCCTGAAACATTTTGCCGATTTAGGCAAGAGAGGATGCATCTGTATGCAAAGTCGCATACTATAGCATCGAAGTCCAAGAGAGTGTTTCTTAAACGTAGGTGAATATAGTCAATTTGACTGAAGCAAAGTCCCCCTCTTTGCTTCAGTTTTTTTATTCTATCAAAGGATGGAAAATCTGGTTGATCTTTTCAAGCGCTGTATATTAAAATAAAATGTAACGCTTACAAAACAAATGTCGGAGGGGGCGCGGGTCATTTGAGTCTGGCATTGATCAAAATGTGGTTTGCCCTTGGTTCCATGGGGCTGATGTTTCTGGCCGTAGCATGCATCTATTTAAGCCGTTTTAAATGCCGAAACCGTTTTCTGAAGATTGCGGTTTCATCGTTTGCTTACATGTGTGTATTAATTTCGGGAATTATTGTATTTGTGGTGGTATTCAGCGGCCCTGTTAATGAATAAAGCTGTAAAAGGAAGTGCTGTATGGGTAAACTGAAGTGCGCTATGATTTTTGTAGCAGTGATTTTCTTATCTGGATGTTTATATCCACATGAACGGAAAAGCAGTGTACAAGCCACTCCATATCAGGACCAATTAAAGCTGGTTCAATCTGCCGTTGATGAATTTCAAAAGGCAAACGGAGGACTGCTTCCGATTCAAACAAAAGATATGTCAACACCGCTTTATCAAAAATATCCGATAGATTTTAACCGTTTAGCGCCGAGATATATGGCTGAACCTCCAAGCACGGCATATGAAAGCGGCGGAGACTATCAATACGTGCTTGTCGATGTAGAGAATAATCCGACTGTTAAACTGATTGATGTAAAGATGGCGGAAAAAATACGTGATATCAAATTACGCGTTCAAATGTACCGCCAAGAACATAAATATCCGCCATATCAGGATGTATTAGCGCGTGACTTGTTTACGCTTGATGGGAAAAAACTAGGGGAGGCTGACTCTCTTTCTGTCACAAGCCCAATCTCAGGAAACTCCCTGCCGCTTATGATTGACGGAGACGGAGAAATTTATGCCGACTATCGGACAGAGCTCGTTTCCTGTCTCAAAAAAAGCAAAAAAACTTTTAAACCCGGCACGGAAATACAGGACATAATATGGGAAGAGACGCCTTTCGTCCCCGCATTTTCAGTGAAATATACCGTTAATGACAAACAAGAACCTGTTTTTTTAGAAAATGATATAAAAAAGGAATGAACCTTTCTCCCTTGCATACAAATAGGGAGAAAGGTTTTTTTATACTTTAATAGATTAAGGATGGAAAATTTTCTAAAGATGTCATATTGAAATAGGACAACGTCATACACATATAGTGTCCTGTGTTTGATTGAAAAAGGTTAATAAAATTGATAAGGATAGGAAGTCCGGGAGGGGATCACTTGGAAAAGGTCGATATTTTCAAGGATATCGCTGAACGAACAGGAGGCGATATATACTTAGGAGTCGTTGGTGCTGTCCGTACAGGGAAATCTACGTTTATTAAGAAATTTATGGAGCTTGTGGTGCTCCCGAATATCAGTAATGAAGCAGACCGGGCACGTGCGCAGGATGAACTGCCTCAAAGCGCAGCCGGAAAAACGATTATGACTACAGAGCCTAAATTTGTTCCGAATCAGGCGATGTCTGTTCATGTATCAGACGGACTCGATGTCAATATAAGATTAGTAGATTGTGTAGGCTATACAGTGCCGGGTGCAAAAGGATACGAGGATGAAAACGGCCCGCGGATGATTAATACACCTTGGTACGAAGAACCGATCCCGTTTCATGAGGCTGCTGAAATCGGAACGCGGAAGGTGATTCAAGAACATTCGACCATCGGAGTGGTTATTACGACAGACGGCACGATTGGTGATATCGCCAGAAGTGACTATATAGAGGCAGAAGAAAGAGTCATTGAAGAGCTGAAAGAAGTCGGAAAACCCTTTATTATGGTCATTAACTCAGTAAAACCGTATCACCCGGAGACAGAGGCGATGCGCCAGGATTTAAGCGAGAAATACGATATCCCTGTTTTGGCAATGAGCGTAGAAAGTATGCGGGAAAACGATGTACTGAATGTTCTCAGAGAGGCTCTTTATGAGTTTCCGGTGCTTGAAGTAAATGTAAATCTCCCAAGCTGGGTCATGGTGCTGAAAGAAAACCATTGGCTGCGCGAGAGCTATCAGGAATCAGTGAAGGAAACTGTTAAGGATATTAAACGGCTCCGTGATGTCGACAGGGTTGTCGGTCAATTCAGCGAGTTTGAGTTTATTGAAAGTGCCGGATTAGCCGGGATTGAGCTCGGCCAAGGGGTTGCAGAAATTGATTTGTATGCGCCCGACCATTTATATGATCAAATCCTAAAAGAAGTGGTAGGCGTTGAAATCAGGGGCAGAGACCACCTGCTTGAGCTGATGCAGGATTTTGCCCATGCGAAAACGGAATATGACCAGGTGTCCGATGCTTTAAAAATGGTCAAACAGACGGGATACGGCATTGCAGCGCCTGCTTTAACTGACATGAGTCTGGATGAGCCGGAAATTATACGGCAAGGCTCCAGATTCGGGGTAAGATTGAAAGCTGTCGCACCGTCAATCCATATGATCAAAGTGGATGTCGAAAGCGAATTTGCGCCGATTATCGGAACTGAAAAACAAAGCGAGGAACTGGTGCGTTACTTAATGCAGGACTTTGAGGATGATCCGCTTTCAATTTGGAATTCTGACATTTTTGGAAGATCGCTCAGCTCTATCGTGAGAGAAGGGATTCAGGCTAAGCTGTCACTGATGCCTGAAAACGCACGATATAAATTAAAAGAAACATTAGAAAGAATCATAAACGAAGGATCAGGCGGCTTAATCGCCATTATCCTGTAATGCGGGGAGACCTCTTTATAGAATAGGAGGTCTTTTTTCTTTGCTCTTAATATTGGAAAAGGATCAAGGAATAGGATGAAAAAAGGAAAAAAAGGAATATTTGTTCGATAAATCACGTTAAATCCTTGACGAGCAAGGGATTGACGCTTTAAAATGCTTGATATGGCTTTTTATATGTGTTACTCTACATACAGAAATTCTTCACTCTGATGGACAAACATTCCTTGGAGTGCAGTTTTTCTTAAAAGCCGTTTAATTGTCTTTCTCTTGCTTGTCTGATTTTTTTCTCAGGCAGGTTTAGAATCAGACTGAACTGTGAAGAAATGATAATAAACGAACTGAGCTTATTCCTTTTGGGAGGAGGTGAAAGGCATGAACAAAACAGAACTTATTAATGCGGTTGCGGAAGCAAGCGAATTGTCTAAAAAAGACGCGACAAAAGCAGTTGACTCTGTTTTTGATACGATCTTAGATGCACTTAAAAACGGTGATAAAATCCAACTGATCGGTTTTGGTAACTTCGAGGTGCGTGAACGTTCTGCACGTAAAGGACGCAACCCTCAAACAGGTGAAGAAATCGAAATTCCAGCAAGCAAAGTACCTGCTTTCAAACCAGGTAAAGCGCTTAAAGACGCAGTTGCCGGAAAATAATTGTGAATATAGATCGTGTATGCATCTAGATTACATACACTTTATTTCTTCACAGAAAAGCCCCTTCTTAAGGGGCTTTTCATTTTTTTAGGAGCGTGTGCATTCACTTTGCTTTTAGCGGGGCATATGTGCTAGAATCGAAATTAAATGTATTCATTGGTGGAGGACACAGAACATGAAAGAAGTTAATAAAGAACAAATCGAACAAGCTGTTCGTCAAATTTTAGAAGCGATCGGAGAGGACCCAAACAGAGAAGGGCTTCTTGATACTCCGAAACGAGTCGCAAAGATGTATGCCGAAGTATTCTCCGGCTTGAATGAAGATCCAAAAGAACATTTCCAGACTATCTTCGGTGAAGACCATGAGGAGCTTGTTCTAGTAAAAGATATCGCGTTTCATTCTATGTGTGAGCATCACCTTGTTCCTTTTTACGGAAAAGCACATGTTGCATATATACCGCGGGGCGGAAAAGTCACAGGGCTCAGCAAATTGGCGCGTGCCGTTGAGGCAGTTGCAAAGCGTCCGCAGCTTCAGGAGCGCATCACTTCTACAATTGCAGAAAGCATCGTAGAAACGCTTGATCCGCATGGCGTAATGGTTGTTGTTGAAGCAGAGCATATGTGCATGACAATGCGGGGCGTAAGAAAGCCGGGCGCCAAAACAGTCACTTCAGCTGTCAGAGGCATTTTCAAAGATGATGCTGCTGCACGTTCAGAAGTATTGGAACATATTAAACGCCAGGACTAATAAAGATAGAGGGTGCTATAAATGAACGAAAAGCATTCAAGCGATTTTGTCGTCATTAAAGCAATTGAGGATGGAGTGAATGTGATCGGCCTGACAAGGGGAACGGACACAAAGTTTCACCATTCTGAAAAACTCGACAAGGGAGAAGTGATCATTGCTCAGTTTACAGAGCATACTTCTGCCATTAAAGTCAGAGGAGAGGCGCTCATTCAAACCGCATACGGAGAAATGAAAAGCGAAAAAAAATAAGCTGGCTGTCCCCGCTGTTTTAAAGCAAATGCTCGCAAACAGCGGGAGGATACAGCCAATTTGTTTTTTTTATGCTATAATGATACCTGCGTAATCTTATGACAAAATAAAACTCATACATATGATTTAGAAATAAATGTGAATTTGGGGACAAGGGTGATATTTTTGCAAGACATCTACGGAACTTTAGCCAATCTGAACACGAAAATAAAACAAAAGCTGTCTCATCCTTATTTAGCGAAGCATATTTCTGCGCCTAAGATCGATGAGGATAAGCTTCTTCTTTTTCATGCATTATTTGAGGAAGCCGACATAAAAAACAATGACAGAGAAAATTATATTGTAACAGCGATGCTTGTACAAAGCGCCCTTGATACCCATGATGAAGTAACGACAGCCAGAGTCATAAAACGAGACGAAAACAAGAACCGCCAATTGACTGTTCTTGCAGGCGATTATTTCAGCGGACTGTACTATTCATTACTATCTGAAATGAAGGATATCTACATGATTAGAACGCTCGCTACAGCAATTAAAGAAATCAATGAACATAAAATTCGTCTGTATGACCGATCTGTAAAGGACGAACACCATTTTTTCGAAAGTGTCGGCATCGTTGAATCAGCTTTATTCCATCGGGTGTCTGAACATTTCAATCTCCCGCGCTGGAAGAAGCTATCGAGTGATTTTTTTGTATATAAGCGGCTTATGACCGGAAATGATACATTTTTAGATGTGATCGGCAGTGTTATACAGCTGGGGAAAACAAAAGAAGAGATGCTGGAAGAGTGTTTTAGGAAAGCAAAGAACAGCATTGAGTCACTTCTGCCTCTAAGCTCACCTATTCAGCAAATTTTATTAAACCGCCTGAAGACAATCAGCCAAGATCAAACTTATCATCAGAAAGTGGAAGAAGGGTAACCATTATGCAGGACTCAAAAGAACAGCGGGTACACGGAGTATTTGAAAAAATATATAAAAACTACGACCAAATGAACTCTGTCATCAGTTTTCAGCAGCACAAAAAATGGCGTGATAAAACGATGCGCATCATGGGTGTAAAAGAAGGCGCCAAAGCTCTTGATGTTTGCTGCGGAACAGCTGACTGGACGATTGCTCTTGCAAAAGCAGCCGGTAAAACCGGTGAGATAAAGGGTTTGGATTTCAGCGAAAACATGCTGAGCGTCGGCAAACAGAAAGTAAAAGACGGCGGTTTCAGTCAAATCGAACTGCTGCACGGAAATGCAATGGAGCTCCCTTTTGATGATAATACATTTGATTTTGTAACAATTGGCTTCGGACTGCGTAATGTGCCTGATTATTTGACCGTACTGAAAGAAATGAGACGTGTGGTGAAGCCTGGCGGACAAGTAGTATGCCTGGAAACCTCACAGCCTGAAATGTTTGGATTTAGACAGGCTTATTTTATGTACTTTAAGTATATTATGCCGTTTTTCGGGAAGCTGTTTGCGAAAAGCTATAAAGAATACTCGTGGCTCCAAGAGTCAGCCAGAGAATTTCCTGGTATGAAGGAACTGGCAGGCCTGTTTGAAGAGGCGGGTCTGAAAAATGTCAAATATCATTCGTTTACTGGCGGAGTTGCTGCCACGCATATCGGATGGAAATGAAAACACAGATGTTTGGGTGAATGATATGAAATTTAAAATGGCCTACTCTTTTTTAAATGACGATATTGATGTAATTGAAAGGGAGCTTGAACAAACCGTACGCTCCGATTATCCGCTTTTGAGCGAGGCGGGTCTTCATCTATTGCAGGCAGGAGGCAAACGGATTCGGCCTGTCTTCGTTCTGCTTTCCGGCATGTTTGGCGATTACGATATCAATAAGATTAAATATGTCGCTGTCACTCTGGAAATGATTCATATGGCATCGTTGGTTCATGATGATGTCATTGACGATGCGGAGCTTCGCCGGGGAAAGCCGACGATCAAAGCCAAATGGGATAACCGAATTGCGATGTATACAGGCGATTATATGCTTGCCGGATCTCTTGAAATGATGACGAGAATTAATGAACCGAAAGCTCATCGGATTTTGTCGCAGACCATTGTTGAAGTGTGTCTTGGAGAGATTGAACAAATCAAAGACAAATACAACATGGAACAGAATCTCAGAACGTACCTGCGGCGCATAAAGAGAAAAACGGCGCTTCTTATCGCTGTCAGCTGCCAGCTGGGGGCTATTGCATCCGGAGCTGAAGAAAAGATTCATAAGGCGCTCTACTGGTTTGGATATTATGTCGGCATGTCTTATCAAATCATTGATGATATTCTTGATTTTACTTCAACTGAAGAAGAACTGGGTAAACCGGTTGGAGGCGATTTGCTTCAAGGAAATGTTACATTGCCTGTCCTATATGCATTAAAAAATCCAGCTTTAAAGAATCAGCTTAAATTAATTAACAGCGAGACGACACAAGAACAGCTTGCGCCTATTATTGAAGAAATCAAAAAGACAGATGCAATTGAAGCATCGATGGCAGTAAGCGAGATGTATCTGCAAAAAGCTTTCCAAAAACTTAACACGCTTCCGAGAGGGCGTGCGCGTTCTTCTCTTGCAGCCATCGCAAAATATATCGGCAAAAGAAAATTTTAATTTTTTGTAGATATTAAGAAATTTCTCCGCCCCGGATTGATTAATTATCTGAAAGATGTTACGATTTCGGTGTGCAATGTGAAAGCCTATACATACATATGATGGGGTGGAGAATGTGATGGAAAAGACTTTTATCATGGTGAAACCGGACGGTGTCCAACGGCAGCTGATCGGGGAAATTTTATCTAGATTCGAACGTAAGGGCTTACAATTAGCTGGCGCAAAGCTGATGAGAGTAACTGAACAAATGGCTGAGAAACACTATGCCGAACATCAAGGGAAGCCTTTCTTTGGAGAACTTGTTGAGTTTATTACTTCCGGACCAGTTTTTGCGATGGTGTGGGAAGGCGAAAATGTCGTTGAAGTGACCAGGCAGCTGATTGGAAAAACAAACCCTAAAGAAGCATTGCCAGGCACCATTCGCGGGGATTTCGGCATGTTTGTCGGAAAAAATATTATCCACGGCTCTGATTCTCTGGAAAGTGCTGAGCGTGAGATTAATATTTTCTTTAAGGATGAAGAGTTAGTATCATATCAACAACTCATGACAGGCTGGATCTATTAATCATTGCTGAAAAAGCCGAGAGAAGAGCTGGCATCTGCATTCCGCCGGTTCCGGCTTTTTTGTAAAGGTTTACATTGACTTGAATATATGGCTAAACGGCAGGGGATCCACCACTGTCTTTACCAATCATCTGAAATCAGCTGAAAAGCTGATTTTTTTATTTGAAACAATACAATTTCCTGATAAAACAAGCTATACTAGGACAAAAGACAGCGAGACTGGGAGAGAAGAGATGGATACATACAGCGTATTTACAACCAAATGGAAGCAATTAACCGGAGTTGATTTAACTTTATACAAAGAAGCGCAAATGAAGAGAAGGCTGACATCCCTTTATGAGAAAAAAGGTTTTCAAAGCTTTAAGGATTTTGCAGCGGCATTAGAAAAGGATCAGGCGCTTTTAAATGAAACATTAGACAGAATGACGATTAATGTTTCAGAATTTTATCGAAATTATAAAAGATGGGAAGTTCTTGAAACAGCTATTTTGCCTTTAATCAAACATTCAAAGCCTTTAAAAATATGGAGCGCGGCATGCTCTACAGGGGAGGAGCCTTATACGCTCGCAATGATTTTAGATCAGCAGAAAGGGCTCCCAGGCTATCAGATTTTGGCGACTGATATAGATGATAAAGCATTGGAAAAAGCGAAAAAAGGCGTGTATCAGGAGCGATCTTTGCAAGAAGTGCCGTCTTCTGTGAAGGATCGTTATTTTACTCAAAATGCTGATAAGAGCTATGAAGTGAAACATGACATAAAGAAGAACATTAGGTTTCAAAAACATAATCTGCTTGCGGATCGCTACGAGCAAGACTTTGATTTGATTGTGTGCCGCAATGTTTTTATTTATTTTACAGAAAACGCAAAGGAAGAGCTGTACTTAAAAATGGCGCATAGCTTAAAAAAGAATGGGGTTCTCTTTGTCGGCAGCACAGAGCAGATCTTCAATCCGGAGAAATTCGGCCTTTCTCCCGCGGATACATTCTTTTATCAAAAAAGATAGACTGACTTTTTGCCGAAAAATATGTTATAGTAGTTTTACTTAAAAGCGTTAATGCGATGAAGGGAGAAGAAGTCATGAGATATTTAACAGCCGGTGAATCACACGGCCCCCAATTGACAACCATTATTGAAGGTGTGCCTGCGGGGCTTTACATAACTGAGGAAGATATCAACTTTGAGCTTGGCAGACGCCAGAAAGGCCATGGCCGCGGGCGCCGCATGCAGATTGAAAAGGACCAGGCGAAAATTATGAGCGGGGTGCGCCATGCCCGCACTCTCGGTTCACCAATCGCACTTGTCGTAGAAAATAACGATTGGAAACACTGGACTAAAATTATGGGTGCGGCTCCGATTACTGAAGAAGAAGAAAAGGAAATGAAACGCCAAATTTCCAGACCAAGACCGGGACACGCAGATTTAAACGGTGCGATTAAATATAACCACCGCGATATGAGAAATGTGCTTGAGCGCTCTTCAGCACGTGAAACGACCGTAAGAGTGGCGGCAGGCGCTGTCGCTAAAAAGATCCTTTCTGAGCTTGGCATTAAGGTAGCGGGCCACGTATTACAGATCGGGGCAGTTAAGGCTGAAAAAACGGATTATACTTCAATTGATGACTTGAAGCGTGTGACTGAAGAGTCTCCGGTCAGATGCTACGATGAAGAAGCAGGCAAAAAAATGATGGATGCCATTGACGAAGCGAAGGCAAACGGAGATTCCATCGGCGGAATTGTGGAAGTGATTGTTGAAGGAATGCCGGTGGGCGTGGGCAGCTACGTTCATTATGACCGTAAACTGGACAGCAAGCTTGCAGCGGCAGTACTTTCTATTAATGCATTTAAAGGTGTGGAATTCGGCATCGGTTTTGAAGCGGCCGGAAGAAACGGAAGCGAGGTTCATGACGAGATTATTTGGGACGAAGAAAAAGGATATACGCGTGCTACGAACAGACTTGGCGGATTGGAAGGCGGCATGACGACAGGAATGCCAATCGTTGTCCGCGGAGTCATGAAGCCGATTCCGACATTATATAAACCGCTGAAAAGTGTGGATATCGAAACGAAAGAACCGTTTTCTGCCAGCATTGAACGTTCAGACAGCTGCGCAGTGCCAGCGGCAAGTGTAGTGGCGGAAGCTGCTGTTGCATGGGAAATTGCGAACGCTGTTGTTGAACAATTCGGCTTAGACCAAATTGACCGCATTAGAGAAAACGTGGAGAATATGAGAAAACTGTCGAGGGAATTTTAATGAGAACACTGCATGTTCAAACCGCTTCCTCTTCGTATCCTGTATTTATCGGACAAGGAATCAGAAAAAAGGCTTGTGAACTATTAACCTCGCTAAACAGGCCATTAACACGCATTATGCTTGTTACCGATGAAGAAGTGGATCGCCTGTACGGTGATGAAATGCTTCACCTGCTGGAAGAAAAATGGCCTGTGAAAAAAGTGACGGTGCCGAGCGGAGAGCAGGCGAAATCAATGGATATGTACACGAAGCTGCAGAGTGAAGCGATTCGATTTCATATGGATCGCTCCTCATGCATCATCGCTTTTGGAGGCGGTGTTGTAGGAGATCTTGCTGGATTTGTGGCTGCCACTTTTATGCGCGGCATTGATTTCATTCAAATGCCTACAACGCTTTTGGCGCATGACAGCGCGGTCGGAGGAAAAGTAGCGGTGAATCATCCGCTTGGAAAAAATCTGATCGGCGCATTTTATCAGCCCAAAGCCGTGCTTTACGATACGGACTTTCTCCGTTCCCTACCGGAAAAAGAGCTTCGGTCCGGGATGGCAGAAGTGATTAAGCATGCTTTTATTTATGACAGAGAATTCCTGAAAGACCTGCTGGGCATTCACTCACTGAACGATATCACCAGCGAGCAGCTGAATGACATGATTTTTAAAGGTATTTCGATTAAAGCGTCTGTCGTTCATCAGGATGAAAAGGAAGAAGGAATCAGAGCCTATCTTAACTTTGGGCATACACTCGGCCACGCAGTTGAGGCGGAGTATGGCTACGGACAGATCACCCACGGTGATGCGGTAGCACTCGGTATGCAGTTTGCTTTATATATAAGTGAACAGGAAGCCGGCTGTGAAATGGACAGAAATCGATTAGTCAGCTGGCTTAAGAACCTGGGCTATCCAAGCCGCATTAAAAAAGAAACGGCAACTTCCGTGCTTTTAGACCGTATGATGAATGATAAAAAAACCCGCGGCGGTATGATTCAATTCATCGTTCTCAAAGAATTAGGAAAAGTCGCCGACCATACGTTTTCAAGAGATGAACTTGAGAGCTGGCTGAACAAATGGCGAATGGAGGAGACATCATGATGATTCGTGGAATTCGCGGAGCAACTACAGTCGAAAAGGATACTGAAGAAGAGATTTTACAAAAAACCAAACAGCTGTTAGAAAAAATGATAGAAGAAAACAAAACAAAGCCGGAAGATGTTGTTCAAATGCTTCTATCGGCGACGCCTGACCTGCACTCTGTTTTCCCGGCAAAAGCTGTCCGCGAGCTTTCTGGCTGGCAGTATGTGCCGGTGACATGTATGCAGGAAATGGATGTTACAGGCGGTCTGAAAAAATGCATAAGGGTCATGATGACTGTTCAGACTGAAATTCCTCAGAATCAAATCAGACATGTCTATTTAGAAAAAGCGGTTGTATTAAGACCCGATTTATCATTGACAAAAAATAATGAATTGTAATACGATTAGAACAGCTTAGAAATACACAAGAGTGTGTATAAAGCTTAGTGAATGAGTTGAGTTAGAGAATAGGGTAGCAGAGAATGAGTGTAGTTGAGCTGAGACATGTATGTTTATTCTACCCAAAAGAAGCCTTTCTTTTGGGTTTATTTTGTTATATCTTGATTTTCCCTCTCATGCCTTCTTCTCATTCTCCTTGCCAAAAGGAGTGAAAGCAATGAATTTCCAATCAAACATTTCTGCATTTTTAGAGGACAGTATGTCCTACCGCACCATACCGATTGTGGAGACTTTCACAGTTGACACACTGACACCTATCCAAATGATCGAGCAGCTGGACAGGAAGATCACTTACCTTCTTGAAAGCAAGGATGACACATCAAATTGGTCCAGATATTCGTTCATCGGCCTACAGCCATTTCTCACGATCAAAGAACAGCAAAATGATTTTACTGCTCAAGATGAGAATGGACGATCCCTTTACACTGGAAAAGAATTAAAAGAGGTACTGGATTGGATGAATGCAGCATACAAAATCAAAACGCCAGAGCTTGCCATTCCCTTTGTAGGCGGAGCTGTCGGGTATTTAAGCTATGATATGATCCCGATGATTGAACCTTCTGTTCCTCGCCACAGGAAGGAAACGGAATTTGAAAAGTGTATGCTGTTTGTTTGCAGCACATTAATTGCTTATGATCATGAAACAAAAAACGTCCACTTTATTCAGTATGCTAGATTGAATGGACAAGAAACTGAAGCTGAAAAAATTGCTGTGTTCAATAAAAATCACCGAGAGCTCCAAGGCCTCATTGATAAAATGATGGATCAAAAAAACATAAAAGAACTGTTTCTTTCATCTGAGTCATATAAGACGCCTGGTTTCGATACGGTATCTTCAAATTACGAAAAATCAGCGTTTATGGCAGATGTAGAAAAGATCAAAGAATATATAAAAGCAGGAGACATCTTTCAAGGTGTCCTGTCACAAAAATTTGAGATTCCGATAACAGCAGATTCCTTTGAATTGTACAGAGTGCTGCGAATCGTCAATCCTTCGCCGTATATGTATTATATAAAACTCCCGGACAGAGAGATTGTCGGCAGCTCTCCGGAACGGTTAATCCACGTTCAAGACGGGCATTTGGAAATCCATCCGATTGCCGGAACAAGAAAAAGAGGCGCAGACAAAGAGGAAGATGAAAAACTCAAAATTGAGCTGATGAAAGATGAGAAAGAAAAAGCGGAGCATTATATGCTCGTTGATCTAGCTCGAAACGATATCGGCAGAGTGGCAGAGTATGGATCGGTTGCTGTGCCGGAGTTCACAAAGATCGTCTCATTTTCACATGTTATGCACATCATTTCAGTCGTCACAGGGAGGTTGAAAGAGGGAGTTCACCCTGTCGATGCGCTAATGTCGGCTTTTCCTGCGGGAACTTTAACCGGGGCCCCAAAAATCCGCGCCATGCAGCTTTTAAATGAACTGGAGCCGACACCGAGAGAGACATACGGCGGCTGCATCGCCTACATCGGATTTGACGGGAATATCGACTCCTGTATTACGATCCGTACCATGAGCGTAAAAAACGGTGTTGCATCGATACAGGCTGGAGCAGGTATTGTTGCTGATTCTGTGCCGGAAGCCGAATATGAAGAAAGCTGTAACAAAGCGGGCGCACTGCTGAAAACCATTCATATTGCTGAAGACATGTTTCGTAGCAAGGGGGATGAAGCCGATGAACCAATTTCTGCAAACGTGCGTTGACGGTAAGACACTTACTGCTGTTGAAGCGGAAGCGCTTATGAATATGATGATGACAGCAGAAATGACTCCTTCTGAAATGGGCGGTATATTGTCAATCCTGGCTCATCGGGGCGAAACTGCAGAAGAGCTGGCGGGCTTTGTGAAGGCCATGCGGACACATGCCCTTACGGTAGACGGACTTCATGATGTGGTTGACACATGCGGTACAGGCGGTGACGGCATCTCTACCTTTAATATTTCAACGGCATCGGCAATCGTTGCTTCAGCAGCAGGAGCTAAAATTGCAAAGCACGGCAATCGCTCCGTATCTTCTAAAAGCGGAAGTGCCGATGTTCTTGAAGAGCTTGGGATACCAATTCAAACCACACCTGAAGAAGTCAGAGTCAGCATTGAAACAAATAACATGGGATTTCTCTTTGCGCCGCTTTATCATTCGTCCATGAAACATGTGGCGGGTACAAGAAAAGAGCTCGGATTCAGAACGATTTTTAATCTGCTCGGACCGCTCAGCAATCCTTTGCAGGCGAAGCGTCAGGTGATCGGTGTCTATTCTGCTGAAAAAGCGGGATTGATGGCAAGCGCACTGGAAATGTTCCAGCCGAAGCATGTACTATTCGCAGCAAGCCGTGACGGTTTAGATGAGCTTTCGGTTACATCACCGACCGATGTGATTGAAATAAAGGATGGAGAGCGCCGGGAATATACTGTTTCACCCGAAGACTTCGGCTTCAAAAATGGCAGACTTGAAGATATACAGGTGCAGTCACCGACAGAAAGCGCTCATCTGATTCAGAATATTTTTGAAAATAAAAGCAGCAAATCGGCTTTATATATTACAGCCTTTAATGCCGGCGCTGCGATATACACGGCGGGTATTGCCGAAACACTGAAAGAAGGAACAGAGCTTGCGTTAGAAACGATTGCAAGCGGAGGTGCCGCAGCCCAGCTCGATAGACTGAAACAGAAAGAGGGAGAGATCTATGCTTGAAAACATAATCAATCAAAAAAAAGAAGAAGTCAAAACTCTCATCCTGCCAGAAGAGCAGCCTTTTGAAAAACGCTCTTTTAAAGAGGCGCTGGCTAACCCGAACCGTTTTATCGGATTGATTGCCGAAGTCAAAAAAGCGTCGCCGTCAAAAGGACTCATTAAAGAAGATTTTGTTCCGGAGCAGATTGCAAAAGACTATGAAGCTGCGCAGGCAGACGCACTTTCTGTTTTAACTGACTTTCCGTTTTTCCAAGGGAAAAACAGTTATTTATCAGACGTAAAGCGTGCTGTTTCGATTCCGGTGCTGAGAAAAGATTTTATTATTGATTCGATTCAAGTGGAGGAATCAAAGAGAATCGGAGCAGATGCCATATTGTTAATCGGAGAGGTGCTTGATCCTGTACAGCTTCACGAGTTGTATCTCGAAGCAGGGGAAAAGGAAATGGATGTGTTAGTGGAGGTTCATGATCAAACGACGCTTGAACAAATAGTGAAGGTATTCACCCCTGATATTCTCGGTATTAATAATCGAAACTTAAAAACGTTTGAAACTTCGCTCGAACAGACGAAACAGATTGCATCCCTAGTTCCGAAAGAATGCTTGCTTGTCAGTGAAAGCGGCATTGGTTCTTTAGAACATTTAACATTTGTCAAAGAACATGGAGCACGAGCTGTTCTAATCGGAGAGTCATTGATGAGACAGCATTCACAGCAAAAAGCAATCCATGCTTTGTATGGGGAGTGAGGATGTGAAAAAACCGGCATTAAAGTATTGCGGTATACGGTCACTGCAGGACCTGCGGCTTGCAGCGGATTCACAGGCAGATTATCTGGGTTTTATTTTTGCTGACAGTAAACGAAAAGTATCTCCGGCAGATGTGAGAAAGTGGCTGAGCCAAGTTCGTACCGAGAAACAGATTGCAGGCGTTTTTGTGAATGAATCGCTGGGAACGATTGCCCGTATAGCAGACGATTTGCAGCTTGACGTCATTCAGCTTCATGGTGATGAGACTCCAAAGGATGCTGAAGTCCTCCGTCTGCTGACAAATTGTGAAATATGGAAGGCGCTCCATCATAACAGCACAGCAATTCAGAATTTGGACCGCTTTAACGATTCTGTAGACGGTTTTGTGATTGACTCATCTGTAAAAGGGGCAAGAGGCGGGACTGGAGTGGCTTTTGCTTGGGAGTGTGTGCCTGAATATCAGCAGAAAGCTGAACAAACGGGGAAACGGTGTTTCATCGCAGGCGGTGTGAATCCCGACACAATCGCAGACTTATTGAAATGGAGACCGGGCGGAGTCGATCTTGCCAGCGGAATAGAAAAAAACGGACAAAAAGATGACAAACTGATTAGGCTCTTAGAAGAAAGGATGAACCGATATGTATCCATATCCGAATAAAATAGGCAGATACGGTGATTTTGGCGGGAAATTTGTTCCGGAAACTCTTATGCAGCCGTTAGGAGAAATTGAAACAGCATTTAAGGAAATAAAGGATGATCCTGTTTTTAGGGGAGAATATCATAAGCTGTTAGCTGAATATTCCGGCAGGCCGACCGCATTAACATATGCCGATCGAGTCACAGAGCATTTAGGCGGCGCTAAAATTTATTTGAAAAGAGAAGATTTAAACCATACAGGTTCCCATAAAATCAACAATGCTTTAGGCCAGGCATTGCTTGCAAAAAAAATGGGCAAAACGAAAATCATTGCAGAAACAGGTGCCGGACAGCATGGAGTAGCCGCCGCCACAGTTGCTGCAAAGTTTGGTTTTTCCTGTATTGTATTTATGGGTGAAGAGGATGTCGCCCGCCAGTCTCTGAACGTATTCCGAATGAAGCTTCTTGGAGCAGAGGTTGTGCCGGTCACAAGCGGAAACGGGACCCTGAAGGATGCGACAAATGAGGCTATCCGTTATTGGGTTCAGCATTGTGAGGATCATTTTTATATGATCGGATCGGTTGTCGGACCGCACCCTTACCCGCAAATTGTCCGGGAATTTCAAAAAATGATCGGAGAGGAAGCGAAGGATCAGTTGAAAGACATTGAGGGAGTACTGCCTGATAAAGTCGTTGCCTGCGTAGGCGGCGGAAGTAATGCGATAGGCATGTTTCAGGCATTTTTAGACGAAGATGTTGAACTGATCGGTGCTGAAGCGGCAGGAAAAGGAATTGATACCCCGCTTCATGCCGCTACCATTACGAAAGGTACTGTCGGTGTGATTCACGGTTCGCTCACTTACCTCATTCAAGACGAGTACGGTCAAATTATTGAGCCTTATTCAATTTCAGCAGGACTTGACTATCCGGGAATTGGTCCGGAGCACGCTTATTTGCATAAAAGCGGCCGTGTCACATACGATAGCATAACTGATGAAGAAGCAGTAGATGCGTTAAAACTATTGTCAGAAAAAGAAGGGATTTTACCAGCGATCGAATCTGCTCATGCATTAGCGAAGGCATTTAAAATCGCAAAAGAGATGGGGCGGGATCAAACTATCCTCGTCTGTTTATCAGGAAGAGGAGACAAGGATGTCAACACATTAATGAACGTATTGGAAGATGAGGTGAAAGCGCATGTTTAAAGCAGACCTGCAGCAGTCGGGAAAGTTGTTTATCCCGTTTATTACAGCGGGTGATCCGTTGCCGGAAGTTTCAGTCGAACTGGCTAAGTCTCTTCAAAAAGCGGGTGCCACGGCACTTGAGATTGGTGTAGCATACTCTGATCCGCTGGCAGACGGTCCGGTGATTCAGCGGGCTTCAAAACGGGCGCTTGAGAACGGGATGAATATTGTAAAAGCGATTGAATTAGGCGGAGAAATGAAAAAAAATGGCGTCAATATTCCCATTATCCTCTTTACGTATTATAATCCTGTGTTACAATTGAACAAAGAATACTTTTTCGCTTTACTGCGGGAAAATCATATAGACGGCCTGCTTGTTCCGGATCTGCCTTTAGAAGAGAGCGCCAGCCTTCAAGCGGAATGCAAAACCCATGAGGTAACGTATATTTCTTTAGTTGCACCGACAAGCGAAAGCCGTTTGAAAACGATTATTGAACAAGCCGAGGGCTTCGTCTACTGTGTATCTTCGTTAGGTGTGACCGGTGTCCGAAATGAGTTCAATTCATCAGCTTATCCATTTATCCGGACAGTGAAGAATCTCAGCGCTGTGCCGGTTGCTGTTGGGTTTGGTATTTCCAGCCGCGAGCAGGTGGTCAAGATGAATGAAATCTGTGACGGTGTCGTAGTGGGAAGTGCGCTCGTCAAAAAGATAGAAGAATTAAAGGATCGGCTCATCAGCACTGAGACGAGA
The DNA here is from genome assembly GCF_023161785.1 of Bacillus sp. 2CMS4F. NCBI lineage: Bacteria > Bacillati > Bacillota > Bacilli > Caryophanales > Bacillaceae > Bacillus > Bacillus sp. 2CMS4F. The sequence goes on along the minus strand of NZ_JALNTO010000013.1, from coordinate 63,753 downwards.
GATCGTGCAGTGCAGGAGTTTGAAGATTACGCGAAGACGTTTGGCGGTTTGTACAGTTTAAAATGAGGTGACTGGATTTGCGTATCAAAGAACATTTAAAACAACTGAAGCCTTATCAGCCGGGTAAACCGATTGAAGCAGTAAAAGCAGAATATGGCTTGGATAAAGTCGTGAAGCTTGCATCAAACGAAAATCCGTACGGCTGTTCGGAAGCTGCAAAAGAGGCACTTCATCATGAAATTCAACAGCTTGCGCTTTATCCCGATGGATATAGCGCCGCTTTGCGGACAAGGCTCAGTGAGCACCTCAATGTGAGCGAAACATCACTTATTTTCGGCAATGGTTCAGATGAAATCATCCAAATTATATGCCGGGCTTTTTTAAACGACAAAACAAACACGATTGCAGCAGCACCGACTTTTCCGCAATATAAGCATAATGCGGTGATTGAAGGCGCTGAAGTTCGTGAAATTGCCCTTCGTTCTGACGGCTCTCATGATTTAGACGCGATGCTTGAAGCGATTGACGAACAGACTCAAGTCGTTTGGATTTGCAGCCCGAACAACCCGACGGGCACTTATACGGCTGAAGGAGAATTGATTTCATTTCTGGAACGTGTTCCTTCTCGTGTCCTCGTTGTTCTTGATGAAGCATATTATGAATATGTAACAGCTGAGGATTACCCGGAAAGCATACCGCTTTTGAATACGTATTCCAATCTGATGATATTGCGTACGTTTTCAAAGGCATACGGTCTGGCGGCGCTTAGAGTCGGATACGGTATTGCTGACGAAAAATTGATCCGCCAAATAGAGCCGGCAAGAGAGCCGTTTAACACCAGCCGTCTTGGCCAGGCTGCAGCGATTGCAGCGCTTGACGATCAAGAATTTATCGCTTCTTGCATCGAGAAAAATCAAGCAGGCCTTCAGCAGTATTATGATTTTGCGGAAACACACGGATTAAAATGCTACCCTTCACAGACAAACTTTGTTTTAATAGATTTTAACCGCCCGTCTGATGAATTGTTTCAGGCATTGCTGCAAAAAGGTTATATTGTCCGATCAGGAAATGCATTAGGGTTCCCGACTTCACTCCGGATTACGATCGGCACGAAAGAGCAAAACGAGGAAATTCTCGCAACTTTAGCTGAAATTTTATAAGAGGTGGTCAAGAATCACCTCTTTAGTCTATGAACCAGGTGATGACGAATGAATCAAATCAAAGATACAATATTGCTCGCCGGTCTCGGATTGATAGGCGGTTCTATTGCGTTAGCCATCAAAAAAAAACATCCGGAAAAACGCATTATTGGGGTCGATATCTCAGATGAGCAGGTAGTGGCTGCCTTAAAATTAGGTGTGATAGACGAGAGTGCTGATTCGTTTATTGACGGCGCGAAAAAAGCTGCAACCGTTATTATTGCAACACCTGTTGCGCAAACGCTGCTTATGCTTGAAGAGCTGGCCCATTCAGAAATTAAGCATCCGCTTTTGATTACTGACGTAGGAAGCACAAAGCAAAAAGTGGTTCATTACGCCGATCAAGTGCTGCCTGCCGGCTACCAATTTGTCGGAGGGCATCCGATGGCGGGCTCGCATAAATCAGGAGTTGCCGCTGCAAAGGAATTTCTGTTTGAAAATGCGTTTTATATTTTAACCCCGGGCCGTAAAACGGACAGACAAGCGGTCGATCAGTTAAAACATTTGCTGCAAGGGACGAATGCCCAATTTGTAGAAATGTCGCCTGAAGAGCATGATGGCGTAACAAGCGTGATCAGTCATTTTCCGCATATTGTTGCAGCCAGTCTTGTGCATCAGACCCATCACTCGGAAGAGCTTTATCCGCTTGTGAAGCGGTTTGCTGCCGGCGGTTTTCGGGATATTACCCGGATTGCATCAAGCAGTCCTGCAATGTGGCGTGATATTCTGTTACATAATAAAGATAAGATTTTAGATCGTTTTGATGAGTGGACTCGTGAGATTGAAACGATCCGGACATATGTAGAGCATGGAGATGCGGAAAAACTATTCAATTATTTTAAAACGGCAAAGGACTACCGTGATGGACTGCCTCTCCGCCAGAAGGGCGCAATACCGGCATTTTATGATTTATACGTAGACGTGCCGGATCATCCTGGTGTGATTTCCGAGATAACGGCTATACTTGCTGCGGAACGCATCAGTATAACGAATATCCGCATTATTGAAACGAGAGAAGATATTAACGGGATTTTAAGGATCAGTTTTCAATCCGATGATGACCGCAAACGGGCCGAACAGTGCATAGAAGCCCGCGCGGAATACGAAACTTTTTATGCTGATTGAGGTGGAAACAATGAAAAGAGAAAAGGTGCAGGCGTTAAACGGCGAAATACATATTCCCGGTGATAAATCCATTTCTCACCGCTCTGTTATGTTTGGTGCGCTTGCGAAAGGCACAACAACTGTTAAAAATTTTCTGCCGGGAGCAGACTGTCTGAGCACCATCGATTGCTTTAGTAAGATGGGCGTTCAAATTGAGCGAAACGGCAGTGATGTGATCATTCACGGGAAAGGGATGGATTCCCTGCGAGAACCAGAAAGTCTGTTAGACGTCGGTAATTCAGGCACAACGATTCGTCTGATGCTCGGAATCCTTGCGGGCCGCCCTTTTTACAGCGCGGTAGCTGGGGATGAAAGCATTGCGAAACGCCCAATGAAGCGTGTAACAGAACCTCTGAAACAAATGGGCGCTAAAATTGACGGCAGAGCCGGCGGAGAATTTACACCGCTGTCAGTAAGCGGCAGTACATTAAAAGGCATTGACTATGTATCACCTGTGGCCAGCGCGCAAATTAAATCGGCTGTTCTGCTTGCCGGGTTGCAGGCTGAGGGAACTACAACTGTCACCGAGCCTCATAAATCCAGAGATCATACTGAACGGATGCTGTCTGCTTTCGGAGTGAAACTGGCAGAGGACAAGACAAGTGTCTCCATAAAAGGCGGCCAGCAGCTTACGGCTGCAGATATTTTTGTTCCCGGAGATATTTCTTCAGCCGCGTTTTTCCTTGCAGCTGGCGCAATGATTCCAAACAGCAGAATTGTACTGAAAAACGTGGGGTTAAATCCGACTCGGACCGGTGTCATCGATGTGCTTCAAAACATGGGGGCAAAGCTTGAAATCATACCATCTGTTGATGAAAGCGCAGAGCCTTATGGAGATTTGATCATTGAAACGTCATCTCTTAAAGCGGTTGAAATTGGCGGAGATATTATTCCGCGTTTGATTGATGAGATTCCTATTATTGCCCTTCTTGCGACTCAGGCGGAGGGAACAACAGTCATTAAGGATGCCGCAGAGCTTAAAGTGAAAGAAACGAATCGTATCGACACAGTTGTTTCAGAGCTTCGAAAGCTCGGTGCTGAGATTGAACCGACTGAAGACGGAATGAAGGTATATGGCAAACAAACTCTCAAAGGCGGCGCGAAAGTATCAAGTCATGGAGATCATCGGATCGGAATGATGCTCGGTATAGCTTCCTGTTTAACAGAAGAGCCGGTTGAGATCGGACAGACAGACGCCATTCATGTGTCATATCCAAACTTTTTTGATCATTTAAATAAGCTTTCAAACAAATCCTGAAGTTTATGCTTCAGGATTTGTTGTGTGAGCGTTTATCAGTCATAAACTGAAGAAAAAAAACATAGCCTGTCTTATAGAGGAATATAAAAACAAAAAAAGAGGGAGGGGGCTTTACTTACAAGTCGGCAGGTCAAGGGCTGCTTTACTGTAATAGAGGGCTATCTTCCTTTTTTTATTTGCTATCGCAGGATCTTTTGATAAACTAATAAGACTCAGAAATTCCTTGACGTACAGTGTAAGCATCTTATTTGCCGAGGGCTATCCTCTGAATTATGATAGGATTAACCCGAACAAATAAGACTTTTATGTATGATTGATGTTGTTAGGAAAAGAAAGGACCGGTCCGATTTGAATACATTAATTCAAGAAGCCATAAAATTAGTTGAAGCAGGAGAAACAGAAAAGGGACTCAACACCCTCTCGAAGGCCGAAAAACAGCTTCATGATGAAGATAAAGCCATCGCAGCACAGCTTTATTACGAGTGGGGAAATGTAGAGAAAGCGATCTCACTGATCAGTGATTTGCATGATTTATATCCGAATGAAACAGAACTGACGAATTTTTATGCTGAACTTTTAATAGATATTGACGAAGAAGAAAAAGCATTGGCTGTGCTGGAAACGATCCCGGAATCAGACCCATCATATCCGGAAAGCCTGCTGCTCATGGCTGATCTTTATCAGATGCAGGGGCTGTTCGAAGTAAGTGAGCAAAAGCTTTTACAGGCAAAGTCTATTCTTGAAAATGAACCAATCATTGATTTTGCGTTAGGCGAGCTATACTTTACTCAAGGAGCCTATGCAAAAGCTGTTCAATATTTTAAAAGAACGGCTGGGGAGCAGAGTGAGATCGGAGGCGTTAATGTCCACCAAAGACTGGCGGAATCGCTAAGTGCATCAGGAGATTTTGAGGAGGCCATTCCGTGGTATGAAAAAGCTGTAGATGAGAATCCTGACCCTAATACAATTTTCGGCTATGGGTTTACAGCCTCACAAGCGGGACTGATCAAAACGGCTATTAAACAGCTGTCCGATTTAAAGGAGCTTGATCCATCCTATTCATCACTTTATATGCCGCTATCAAAGAGCTATGAGGCTGAAGGGATGTATGAAGAGGCATTAAAAACGGCAAAAGAGGGTATCAGATATGATGAATATAACAAAGAGCTTTTCCTCTATGCCGCGAAGATGGCGTTAAAAATCGGGAAGTCAGAAGAAGGGAAAAAACTTCTTCAGGAAGCGCTTGCTCTTGATCCTGGCTTCGTCGAAGCACTCCATACTTTACTTGCTGTGTATCATAAGGAAGAGAATTATGAGCAAATTATTGATCTGATTCAAGAGGTGCGGGGCTACGGGGAAGAAGATCCGAAATACAATTGGTATCTGGCCAGCGCTTACACCGAATTAGAGCAGTACGAAGAAGCAAAACAATCCTTTGAAGCTGCTTTTCTTCACTATCGTGAGGACAGAGATTTCTTATACGAATACGCAACCTTTTTATTAGAAGAAGGCCTGCAACAAGAAGCGCTGCCGCTATTGAAAAAGGTACTCGAAATAGACGGAGCCAATGAAGAGCTGGAAGAAATAATCTTGCGGATCGAGGATGAATTTTCGAGATAAGCAGGAATTTTAACCGCTTATGTGGAACATATAAGTATAGATTATACGAACGATAGAGGAGGGAATTACATGCAGACCCCTGTTTCTGTCAATGAGAAAAAGGATTTTATCCGTTGGTTTTTAAACCATTATCAGCTAAAGCGCAGAGAGTGCGTATGGATCTTGAACTACTTAATGAGCCACGATTCTTTAATGGAAAAGGTTCATTTTGTAGAGCAGGCAGAATTTTGCCCGAGAGGCATTATAATGTCAACACATTGTGTTGAAGAAGTTCCGTTTCGGTTTTATAAAGAGAATGTCATGACAACCGACGCGGAAAAATCTTTTCATGATATTAGATTAAATAAACAGCAGGATTTGTTTATCCAGCTTAATTTCCGTTCAGCCTACAGTTCTCCTGAGTATGCGGCGGTGCTGGAGTCCAACCCTCACATTCCGAAAGATCTGTTTGAAAACAAAAAAGATCAGGGGCTGGCTGAACAAATCCTGGAGCACGCCATTTCTACATTCCAGAGAGAAAAATTATTAAAAGACATTGACGATGCGCTCGATCGTCATGATAAAGAAGCATTTGAACAATTATCGAACCAATTGAATCAGCTCACATAACATGACCAGCCTTGCAGTGTAATGCAAGGCTTGTTGTCGTAAAAAGGGGAGAACGATGATGAGATGGAAAATGCCTGATGCTAAGGACTATTTACAATCAAAAGATTACATTGATACCGCTGTCATACCATTAATTAACATAAAAATGGGGAGCCAATTAAAAATAGCAGCAGAAAGAGGCGAATTTACGCAGCTTCTAGCGGAAGAATTGGAAAGGCAGTTAAAAGGACGGGTATATTTATTGCCTGCTTATACATATGTTGATAGAAATGAAAATACCGTTCAAGGGCTGAAAGATTTACAGGAGGAGGTCAAATCAGATTTTCAGCATGCTGTACTGCTGACAGCTGATGATCATTGGAGTTGCGAAGAGTCATTGGGGAAGGTTATTGTTGTGCCTTCTGTTCCGTTAGAGCACTTAAATGACTCCATAAAAAGAAAAATATTAGATGAACGCACAGCTGAAATTTTGAACGTTTTGTTACAGTTATGGAACGCTTCATAAAAACACTTACATTTCCTTATAAACAATATTTTGGCTATATTGACCTTGCTGAGAGATTCATATATTATGAGGGTGTCTAGAGTTATGAAATATTTTCTATTTTAGTCAGTTTGCAGGGTTGACCTTGAGGGGGGGAGAAGAGATGGGCGGAAGACATGATATATCGAGACGTCAATTTTTAAATTATACGCTTACAGGCGTAGGGGGATTTATGGCGGCTAGTATGCTCATGCCTATGGTTCGCTTTGCACTCGACCCGGTGTTAAAATCGACAGGAAAGCAGGACATGGTTCAGGTTGTCAGCGTAGATGAGCTGACAAAAGAGCCGCAGCGCTTTGATTTCAAAATTAATCAAGTCGATGCCTGGTATGAGTCGGAAGAATCGAGATCAGCTTGGGTTTTCAAAAATGGGGATGAGATTGTAGCACTTTCACCAATTTGTAAGCATTTGGGGTGTACGGTGAACTGGAACAGCGATCCTAAAAATCCGAATAAATTTTTCTGTCCTTGCCACTACGGACTCTATGAAAAAGACGGCACCAATGTCCCGGGCACGCCGCCGCTTGCGCCTCTTGATCATTACGAGCAAGAAGTTAAAGACGGCTTCCTGTATCTTGGAAAAGCAAAGCCTAAGGGGGGAGGGTGACATGCTGAACAAAATTTATGACTGGGTAGATGAACGGCTTGATATTACACCGATGTGGAGGGATATTGCCGATCACGAAGTGCCGGAACATGTGAATCCCGCCCATCATTTCTCTGCGTTTGTGTACTGCTTTGGGGGACTGACGTTTTTTGTAACCGTTATCCAAGTGTTGTCGGGGATGTTTTTAACGATGTACTATGTGCCTGATATTAAAAATGCCTGGGAATCGGTATATTATTTGCAAAATGAAGTTGCATTCGGCCAGATTGTCAGGGGAATGCACCATTGGGGCGCCAGCTTGGTCATTGTGATGATGTTTTTACATACGCTGAGGGTCTTTTTCCAAGGGGCGTATAAAAAGCCGCGGGAACTGAACTGGATAGTCGGTGTGTTAATCTTTTTTGTCATGCTTGGGCTTGGGTTTACAGGCTACTTGCTTCCTTGGGATATGAAGGCTCTGTTTGCCACAAAAGTCGGGCTGCAGATCGCTGAAGCCACTCCTTTGATCGGAACGCAAGTCAAAACACTCCTGGCAGGGCATCCGGATATTGTAGGCGCCCAAACGCTGACTAGGTTTTTTGCGATCCATGTATTCTTTCTTCCTGCCGCCTTGTTTGGATTGATGGCCGCACACTTTATTATGATCCGCAAGCAGGGGATTTCAGGACCGCTTTAAACTTGATCTGCGAATAAAAGGGAGGGGATGACATGCACCGGGGCAAAGGGATGAAATTTGTAGGAGACTCAAGGATACCGGCTGAGAAAAAGCCGAATATACCGAAGGATTACTCAGAGTATCCCGGTAAAACAGAAGCCTTCTGGCCAAATTTCTTATTGAAGGAATGGATGGTCGGAGCTGTCTTTCTGATCGGTTTTCTTGTTTTGACGATTGTACACCAGCCGCCTTTGGAGCGGATGGCGGACCCGACGGATACAGGTTATATTCCGCTGCCGGACTGGTATTTTCTTTTCTTATATCAGCTTTTGAAATATGAATACGCCGCTGGGAGCTTTACGGTGGTCGGCGCTATGATTATGCCGGGGATCGCCTTTGGCGCTCTGCTTTTGGCGCCATTTCTCGACAGGGGAACGGAAAGAAGGCCTTGGAAGCGTCCCGTGGCTGTCGGGATGATGCTCTTGGCTATTTCCGCGGCTGTATTTTTGACCTGGCAGTCCGTAGCTACTCACGACTGGGCAAAGGCGGAGGAGCAGGGGAAAATCACAAAAGAAGCGGATATCGATACCAGTGCCGAAGGATATAAAATTTTTCAGGAGCAGGGCTGTATTTCATGTCACGGGGATAATCTTCAAGGCGGAGCGGCCGGGCCTTCATTGGTAGACACCGGACTGAAGCCGGAAGAAATCAAAAAGATCGCTGTTGAAGGAAAAGGCCAAATGCCGGCAGGCGTGTTCAAAGGAAATGATAAGCAGCTTGAAGAACTTGCGAAATTCATTTCCGAAACAACGGCGAAATAACGTATTGTGAATTGCGAAACGGAAGGATATACTTTTATTATCAAAAGCTGACCAGGCGTCAGCTTTTTTATATGGACATATTATTTTTACAGACTGAGAGTTGATTTGATGTGAAATGGTTTCAATATGTATTAGGACAGCGAACGATGCTTATTCTTGTCTTAGCGATCAATTTTCTGGGGACGGTTTACGGATACTATTGGTACTTGCCTCAGCTTTTGGAGACGCCGGCCCGTTTCTTCATCTTTGTTCCGGACAGCCCGACAGCAACGTTTTTCTTCTTGTTTGTGCTGCTGGCCTTTCTCATGAAGCGGAATGCTCCGCTTTTTGAAGCGCTTGCGTTAGTGACGCTCGTGAAATATGGCTTGTGGGCGGTCGGAATGAATCTTCTCGTATTGGCTGTCACGGGTGATTTGCCATGGGAAGGCTATATGCTGATTGCCTCGCATTTTGCAATGGCTGTCCAGGGGGTGCTGTACAGCCCGTATTTTCGATTTTCATTATGGCATCTTGTTATCGCTGCGGTCTGGACGCTTCATAATGATGTCATTGATTACCTGTTTGGGATGATGCCGCAATACTCCATGCTTTCTGAATATATGACTGACATAGGATACGGAACGTTTTGGCTGAGCATCTTTTCAATCGGACTTGCCTTCTATCTCGTCATTTCGAAAAAGCAAACAAAGCTTCAACTGACGTAAAGACAATCTTGGTCTATCCTTGTCCTTTCCTTCATATTCTGTAAGGAGAGAGAGTGGGAGGGACCTGCATGAAACGAAAGCTGACGATCTGTTTGTTGATTGCTCTTATTTTTTATAATGGGAATGCCAAGGCTGAAGAGCGGGGAAGCCTCAAGGAATTGAATGATTTATCCGATACGGTTTTTCAAATGACCCGCCAGTCGAAATATGAAGAGGCGCTGCAAGTCTTATCTTATTTTGAAAAAACATTAAAATCCGCTGAAAAACAGAAGCAAGACAGCATGTTAACTGGAGCCCAAATTCGCCAAATTACTTTGGGCTATAACGATATGGTACGGAGTTTAAAACAGGCTGATGCATCAGACACACAAAAGCTCAGAGCAGCCGCGCAGTTCAGAATGCTGATGGATGCTGTTGACAATCAGTCTGATCCCCTTTGGGGGTCACTGGAGAAGCCGATTATGGAGGTCTTTGCCGCACTCAAGCAGGATGTCCAAAAAAATGAAAGTACGAGCTTTCATGAAAAGTGGAACGAATTTATCAGCTTGTATGATTTGATTTATCCAAGTCTTACAATCGATATATCAGAAGATCAGCTTGATACAGTCGGAAAACATATTGAAGTGATTGAGCAAGAGGGGTTTCAGCAAATGACCGAGAGTACGAAGCTTGAACGGCTTTCCCTACTCCAGAACGATCTGAAGAGTGTATTTGACAGGGTGGAAGAGGATGATGCAGATCCGTCTTTGTTATGGGTGATGATCACTACAGGCAGTATCATCATTACTGCACTTACTTATGTCGGTTACAGAAAATACAGAGCGGAGAAAAGGAAACTAAAAAAGCGGGATTATCCAAAATGAGTAAGAGGGGCGGCGGCAGCCGCCTTTTGCCTTTTGTTATCAAAAAACATTAGCGCGGGAGCGGATTTTTATTTTCATCGAGTGTAAATCCTTCTCCAAGCACATCGTGGACATCGCTGACCGCGACAAAGGCATGAGGGTCAATGGAGTTAATCACACTTTTCAGCATGACCAGTTCGTTTTTGGGCACTACACAATACAGCACGTCTAGATCCTCTTTCGTGTAGGATCCCTGTCCTTTCAAAATGGTAACGCCCCGTTCCATTTCCTCAAGAATTTTCTTCTGAATCTGGTCGTTTTTAAAAGAGATGATTGTTGCACCTTTAGCTGCGTATCCGCCTTCCTGGATAAAATCAATCAGTCTTGCCGCCACAAATACGGCAACCAATGTGTACATGGCTTCTTTGTAAGAGAGATAGGTAAGCAATGATAAAATGATCACGCAAGCATCGAAAGCAAACATCGTTCGGCCCATTGGTATCCCAAAATACTTATTGACCAAACGGGCAATGATATCAACCCCGCCCGTCGTACCGCCGAACTTAAAAATAATGCCTAAGCCGGCTCCAATGAATACGCCGGCAAATAAAGCGGCAAGCGCAAGATCATGCTGAAGGGGCATATGTATTTCATATCGCTGAAAAATGCTGAGGAATAAAGACAGTGCTACAGTACCAACTAGGGTGTATACAAACATCGTCTTGCCCAGCAAACGCCAGCCGATAAAAAAGATCGGGATATTCAAAACCAGGTTTGAAATAGAAGGACTAATATGGAAAAGGGCATAAAGCAATAGTGTAATTCCCGTGAATCCACCCTCTGCCAGATTGTTTTGCATATTGAAATGAACCAGGCCAAATGAAAAAATTGCTGCACCGATTAAAATAAAAAATATGTTTTTTAATCTAATTTCTCCAAGCATCACACAAAACCCCTTTTCCTTCCATTAGATAGCGTTTATATTATAGTGGATGCAAAAGAAAACAGCAAACGTGCTTAAACATTTGTCAAACGTATCCGAATTAGCTAACATGTAAGAGGATGATAGGAGGTTTCGTGCAGTGAATGATAAAACAATGAAAGATATACAGGCTGAGGTGGACCGCTACATCGGCCAATTTAAAGAAGGGTATTTCAGCCCGCTTGCCATGATGGCAAGATTAACCGAAGAACTGGGCGAGCTTGCAAGAGAAGTCAATCATCGTTATGGAGAAAAACCAAAAAAAGCGACTGAAGATGATAAAAGCATGGAAGAGGAAATGGGTGATGTGCTGTTTGTATTGGTTTGTTTAGCCAACTCACTTGATATTTCATTAGAGGAAGCCCACGACCGAGTCATGCATAAATTTAATACAAGAGATAAAGACCGCTGGACAAGAAAAGAAGAAGGAAAGTAGAGGAGATCAAGATGACAAACGAAACAATTAAAGTAGTCATTGCAGGACCGCGGGGAAGAATGGGGCAAGAAGCTGTTAAATTGGCGGAAAAAACACCTCATTTTGACCTAGTCGGAGCAGTTGACCATACATACGATCAGCACAAATTATCTGATGTGATGTCTGTTGAGTCTGATGCTCTTATTTACACAGATATCCATGCCTGCTTTACAGAAACAAAACCAGATGTATTGATCGATTTAACTACACCCGAAATCGGGAAAGTACATACAAAAGTTGCATTAGAACACGGTGTCCGCCCTGTAGTGGGTACGACCGGTTTCTCTGAAGCTGATTTGAAAGAACTTACATCTCTGACAGAAGAAAAAGGGATCGGGGCTATCATCGCTCCAAATTTTGCATTGGGTGCGGTACTCATGATGAAATTCTCAAAAATGGCTGCCAATTACTTCGATGATGTTGAGATTATTGAGCTTCACCATGATCAGAAGCTTGATGCGCCAAGCGGAACGGCTCTCAAAACCGCTGAAATGATTTCCGAGGTTCGAAAAGAAAAACAGCAAGGACATCCAGATGAAAAAGAAATCCTTCCAGGAGCAAGAGGTGCGGAGCTAAACGGAATCCGTCTGCACAGTGTTCGTCTTCCAGGGTTGATCGCCCATCAGGAAGTGATGTTCGGCATGGACGGCCAAACGCTGCAGATCCGTCATGATTCTTATAACCGTGCTTCCTTCATGTCCGGTGTAAAACTGTCTGTAGAACAAGTCATGAAGATTGATCAGCTTGTCTACGGATTGGAAAATATCATTGATTAGACAGGGGGATAAATGATGAAAATTGCTTTGATCGCGCATGACAAGAAGAAACAGGATATGATCCAATTTACAACCGCTTATCAAGAGATTTTGAGTCATCATGATCTATATGCAACGGGAACAACGGGATTGAAAATTCAAGAGGCAACCGGCCTTCAAATCCAGCGTTTTCAATCCGGCCCTTTAGGCGGAGACCAGCAAATCGGCGCGTTAATTGCCGCTAACGCACTTGACCTAGTTATCTTTTTGCGCGACCCGCTGACCGCACAGCCGCATGAACCGGATGTCTCGGCATTAATCCGTTTATGTGATGTTTATTCGATTCCGCTTGCCACCAATATGGGAACTGCAGAAATACTTGTTCGCACACTTGATGAAGGCGTTTTTGAATTCCGCAATCTTCTTCGGGGAGAAGAACCTCATGTATAATGCTGACGTTCTTGCTTTTGGCGCCCATAGTGATGATGTCGAGATCGGTATGGGCGGCACAATAGCAAAGCTTGTCAAACAGGGAAAAAAAACCATGATATGCGATTTGACTGAAGCGGAGTTATCTTCAAACGGAACAGTCAGTTTGCGAAAAGAAGAAGCGGCCGAAGCAGCCCGTATATTAGGTGTGGACAAAAGAATTCAGCTGACGCTCCCTGACCGCGGGCTGATGATGAGTGATGAGGCGATTCGGGCGATTGTCACAGTCATTAGAACCTGCCGGCCGAAAGCGGTGTTTATGCCATATAAAAAGGATCGTCATCCGGATCACGGCAATGCTGCCGCACTGGTAGAAGAAGCGATCTTTTCAGCAGGAATTCATAAATATAAAGATGAAAACAGCCTGCCTGCGCATAAAGTAAGTAAGGTCTACTATTATATGATAAATGGTTTTCATCAGCCTGATTTTGTTATTGATATCTCGGATACAATAGAGGATAAAAAGAAAAGCCTCAATGCCTACAAAAGCCAGTTTGTACCGTCACAGAATTCTGTTTCAACACCATTGACGAACGGTTATATCGAGATCATTGAAGCAAGAGAAAAGCTGTACGGCAAAGAAGCGGGTGTAGGGTACGCCGAGGGCTTCTTTTCCAATCGGATGCTGATGCTGGATCATGATGTGCTTGGGGGCGAACAATGAAAAAGTTAAAAATAGGCATTACATGCTATCCGAGCGTCGGCGGCTCAGGTATCATTGCGACAGAACTCGGGAAACAGCTTGCTGAAAAGGGTCATGAAATCCATTTTATAACATCGAGCATCCCGTTCAGATTAAATACATATCATCCTAATATTCACTTTCATGAAGTTGAAGTTAACCAATATGCCGTTTTTAAATATCCGCCGTATGATTTAACATTGGCAAGCAAAATCGCTGAGGTTGCAGAACGGGAGAATTTAGACATCATCCACGCTCACTACGCTCTGCCGCATGCGGTTTGCGCTTATCTCGCAAAGCAGATGCTGAAACGGAATATCGGCATCGTAACAACTTTGCATGGAACGGATATTACAGTATTAGGCTACGATCCATCCTTAAAAGATCTTATCCGTTTTGCGATAGAGGCTTCAGACAGGGTGACAGCGGTCTCATCAGCCCTTGCTGCTGAAACGTACGATTTAATTAAGCCGGAGAAAAAAATAGAAACGATTTATAATTTCATAGATGAACGTGTATACCTTAAGAAAAACACAGCGGCCATTAAAGAGAAACACGGCATACTGCCGGATGAAAAAGTCGTGATCCATGTGTCCAACTTCAGAAAGGTCAAACGTGTGCAGGATGTCATCCAGGTGTTTCGCAATATAGCCGGCAAAACAAAAGCAAAACTGCTCTTAGTCGGAGACGGTCCTGAGAAATCAGTGGCCTGTGAGCTTGTCAGAAAATATGGGCTGGAAAAACAAGTGCTGATGCTTGGAAATCAAGACCGTGTCGAGGAGCTTTACTCCATCAGTGATTTGAAGCTGCTGCTGTCTGAAAAAGAAAGTTTCGGCCTTGTCCTGCTTGAAGCGATGGCATGCGGAGTGCCTTGCATCGGAACGAATATTGGCGGTATCCCTGAAGTGATAAAAAACAATGTGAGCGGGTTTTTGGTGGATGTCGGCGATGTCGAAGCCGCTTCAGCCAAAGCGGTTCGCATTTTAGAAGACGAACAGCTGAGCAAGCGGTTTACCGAAGCGGCCATGGAAATGCTCAATAATGAATTTTCGTCACAAAAGATTGTCAGCCAGTATGAACAGATATATGCCGATTTAGCAGAACCGGAGTGATGACATGGAACAAATTTTTATCAAAGCACTTCCCGTGCTCCGCACATTAATTGAAGCAGGCCACCAAGCTTACTTTGTCGGAGGCGCAGTTCGTGACAGCTATATGAAACGAACAATTGGAGATGTCGATATTGCGACAGATGCGGCACCGGACCAAGTAGAACGGCTTTTTAAGCGGACAGTTGATGTCGGCAAAGAGCACGGGACCATTATCGTGCTCTGGGAAGATGATACCTATGAAGTCACTACATTCCGGACTGAATCAGATTATGAAGATTACAGAAGACCGTCAGAAGTGCACTTTATCACCTCATTAGAAGAGGATTTGAAACGCAGGGATTTGACGATTAATGCGATGGCCATGACAGCTGACGGTCAAGTTCTTGATTATTTTGGCGGCAAGAAAGACATTGATCAGCAGCTGATTCGAACGGTTGGAAAACCGGAGGACCGCTTTCAGGAGGATGCGCTTCGCATGCTGAGAGCGGTGCGATTTATGAGCCAGCTCGGATTTACGCTTTCGAAAGAAACAGAAGAAGCGATCATAAAAGAGAAAACACTTCTTTCTCATGTGTCAGTCGAACGGAAAACTATAGAGTTCGAGAAGCTTTTACTGGGAAAAGCGTGCCAAGAGGCCATTCAAATGCTTGTACATACGGGGCTTTATGAAGAACTGCCCGGTTTTTATCACAAACGAGAGAACCTGCTGACGGCGAGTGAGTTTCCGTTTTCTCTTCTCGCTTCTCGTGAGGAGCTTTGGGCAGCGCTTTTAATTGATCTTCAGATAGACTTGAAAGAAGCGATGCTTTTCCTGAAAGCCTGGAAGCTCCCTGGAAAAGTGATGAAGGAAGCCGCTCACATTGCCGATACGTTTGGCCAGAGCCTTGACGCTATGTCCATGTACAAGGCTGGTGAAAAAGCGCTTTTATCCGCGGTCAAAATATCAATGCTCCGGCAAACCAAGAAGCTGAACGGTGAGAGACTGAAGGAAGTCAGAGAAGCTTATCAAAGCCTGCCCATCAAAAGTTTGAAGGATCTTGCCATCACGGGGCGGGATTTACTTGCACTGCGAAACCAGCCCGCTGGAAAATGGGTGTCTGAAGAATTACAGCGGATAGAGCAGGCTGTTGTAACGGGAAAGCTCTCCAATCAGAAGGAACACATAGAGGAGTGGCTGAAGACATGCGATCAACCTTAAGAAACGATCTTATTGAATTATTTTCTCAGGCCGGAAGCGAGTTTATTTCCGGCCAAAAAATCAGTGATGCTCTCGGATGCTCGAGAACAGCTGTATGGAAGCATATTGAGGAGCTTCGCAAAGAAGGCTATGAAGTGGAAGCTGTCAGAAGAAAAGGGTATCGGCTTATCAAAAAGCCTGGAAAACTCAGTGAAAGTGAGATACGGTTTGGGCTGAAAACAGAAGTGATGGGCCAGCATCTTTTTTATCATGACGTCCTTTCATCCACTCAAAAAAAGGCTCATGAGTTTGCTAATGATAACGCGCCGGAGGGCACTCTTGTTGTCGCGGATAAACAAACAGCCGGCAGAGGGCGTATGTCAAGGGTGTGGCATTCTCAAGAAGGAACAGGCATCTGGATGAGCCTGATTTTGCGTCCAGACATTCCGCTTCAAAAAACACCTCAGCTTACGCTTCTTGCTGCGGTAGCTGTTGTGCAAGGAATAGAGGAGGCAACAGGTCTCCAAACGGATATTAAATGGCCTAATGACATATTAATTCACGGAAAAAAAGCAGTCGGCATCTTAACTGAAATGCAGGCGGAAGAAGACCGCGTCCGTTCAGTCATTATCGGAACAGGCATAAACGTTAATCAAGAGGCCGATGATTTTCCCGAGGAGCTAAAGGAAACCGCAACGAGCCTTAGTCAGGCAGCCGGTGAAAAAATAGATCGGGCCAGCGTCATGCAGCATATTTTGCTTTCTTTTGAAAAACGGTACCGCGATTATTTAGCGCATGGTTTCACGCCGATTAAGCTTCTGTGGGAAAGCTATGCGCTTGGGATCGGCAGTGAATTAAGAGCAAGAACGCTAAACGGAACATTTTATGGGAAAGCTTTAGGAATAGACGAAGAGGGTGTTCTTCTTTTAGAAACAAAGGAAGGCATAAAAAAAATCTATTCGGCAGATATCGAAATGGGGTCATTGTAGTTGGTACAAGCCTGTTGATTTTGATATACTTCCATTGGGCAGTATCGCCTGCGAACTGCACCTATTCATAAAAAATAGATAGACATAGCAGCAGTCTGCCTTGATCCAAAAAGGACTGGGACAGAGGGATGAAACTCGCCGAACTTTAGAAAGTGAAGAATCCTTCTCGTGTAGCGGAAGGTTTTTTGGCTTGTATAAGAAACGGCAGCTCATCTCCTCTAAAAATGAGGAGGAGAAAAAGTGAAAACAAAACTTGATTTCTTAAAAATGAAAGAGAAGGAAGAACCGATTGTCATGCTGACGGCATACGATTATCCGGCAGCCAAGCTTGCTGAACAAGCGGGAGTGGATATGATTTTAGTCGGCGATTCACTAGGAATGGTCGTGCTAGGTCTTGATTCAACTGTCGGCGTGACAGTTGCGGATATGATCCATCATACGAAAGCTGTCAAAAGAGGTGCGCCAAATACATTTACCGTAACCGACATGCCGTTTATGTCCTATCACTTGTCTAAAGAGGATACGCTGAAAAATGCCGCAGCTATCGTTCAGGAAAGCGGAGCCGACGCGCTGAAGCTGGAAGGCGGTGAGGGAGTGTTTGAATCCATCCGCGCCTTGACGCTCGGTGGCATTCCTGTTGTCAGTCATTTAGGGCTTACACCGCAATCAGTCGGTGTATTAGGCGGATATAAAGTACAGGGCAAAGATGAACAAAGCGCCAAGAAATTAATAGAAGACAGTATAAAATGTGAGGAAGCGGGAGCCATGATGCTTGTGCTTGAATGTGTGCCTGCAGAACTCACGGCAAAAATCGCAGAAACATTATCCATTCCTGTCATTGGAATCGGAGCTGGTGTAAAAGCGGACGGACAGGTTCTTGTTTATCACGATGTTATCGGCCATGGTGTTGTTAGAACACCTAAATTTGTGAAACAATATACGCAAATTGACGGCACTATAGAAACAGCAATCAGTGGATATGTCCATGATGTAAGACATCGTGCTTTCCCTGAACAACAGCATTCCTTTCAGATGAATCAGGCAGTTCTGGAAGGCTTGTACGGAGGAAAATAAGATGAAGCAGATTACAGATATCTCACAGCTGAAAGAAATCATTACACAATATCAGGCAGAAGGCAAAACAATCGGATTTGTTCCGACGATGGGATTTCTTCATGAAGGGCATTTAACCTTGGCAGACAAAGCCAGACAAGAAAATGATGCCGTCGTTATGAGTATTTTTGTAAATCCGACGCAATTCGGTCCCGGGGAGGATTTTGAAGCGTATCCGCGCGATCTCGAACGTGATGCCGCTCTTGCGGAAAATGCCGGCGTTGATATTCTTTTCACTCCTGATGCCCGTGACATGTATCCCGGTGAAAAAAATGTAACGATACATGTTGAGAGACGTACAGATGTTTTATGCGGGCGTTCAAGAGAAGGACACTTTGACGGAGTTGCCATCGTGCTGACGAAGCTGTTCAATCTTGTTAAACCGACACGCGCTTATTTTGGTTTAAAGGATGCGCAGCAGGTGGCAGTTGTTGATGGTTTAATCAGTGATTTTTTCATGGATATTGAACTGGTTGCTGTAGATACGGTCAGAGAGGAAGACGGGTTAGCCAAAAGCTCCCGGAATGTGTATTTAACGGCTGAGGAAAGAAGAGAAGCGCCTAAGCTTTACCAAGCCCTTCAGACGAGTATCGAACTGATCAGAGCAGGTGAGAGAAATCCTGAAGCGGTCATCAATGCTGCAAAAGACATCATTGAAACGACAAGCGGCAGAATTGATTATGTTGAGCTATATTCTTATCCGGAACTTGAGCCTGTGAACAAGCTCGAAGGAAAGATTATTCTGGCTGTAGCAGTTGCATTTTCAAAAGCGCGTTTAATAGACAATATCATTATTGATATTCGAGAAATGGAGAGAATATAATGATGTATCGCACGATGATGAGCGGAAAGCTTCATAGGGCAACGGTTACAGAAGCAAATCTTAACTATGTGGGCAGCATTACAATTGATGAAGATCTTATTGATGCGGTAGGAATGCTTCCTAATGAAAAAGTGCAAATTGTGAATAATAACAATGGAGCACGCCTGGAAACGTACATTATTCCCGGTCAGCGCGGAAGCGGAGTCATCTGTTTAAACGGAGCTGCCGCACGCCTTGTACAGGAAGGCGATAAGGTTATTATTATTTCCTACAAAATGATGTCTGATCAAGAAGCGGCAAACCATCAGCCGAAAGTTGCCGTTTTGAATGACCAAAACAAAATTGAACAAATGCTTGGACAAGAACCTGCCAGCACCATTTTGTAGATATACCGCCCCCTTTATCGGGGGTTTTCGTTTAAGATTTTCAGCGTAAAACGGTTTTGTCGCTCCATTTCCGTACAAAACGTGTTACACTTTTGTCGTATGCAAGAATTGAGGTGTCCATTTTAATGAAAAAGCAACGGTTCGTTGTTATAGATGTAGAAACAACAGGGAATTCGCCAAAAAAGGGCGATAAAATCATTCAAATTGCAGCGGTTGTAATTGAAAATGGACAAATTACTGAGCGGTTTTCAAAATATATTAATCCAAATAAATCCATTCCGGTTTTTATTGAACAGCTTACGGGAATCACGAATCAAATGGTAGAAAATCAGCCGCCGTTTAAAGCAGTGGCTGAAGAAGTGTTTCATTTGCTTGACGGCGCTTACTTTGTCGCCCACAATATCCATTTTGACCTCGGGTTTGTGAAGCATGAGTTACATAAAGCGGGTTTCCAGCTCCCAGATTGTGAAGTGCTGGATACTGTTGAGCTCTCCCGTATCGCATTTCCGGGATTTGAGGGATATAAGCTGACTGAATTAAGCGAAGAGCTTCAGCTGCGGCATGATCAGCCGCATCGAGCTGACAGCGACGCTGAAGTCACAGGACTTATTTTTTTGGAAATTCTTGAAAAGCTAAGGCGGCTTCCTTACCCGACATTAAAGCAGTTAAGAAGGCTGTCACAGCATTTTATCAGTGATCTGACGCATTTGTTAGATATGTTCATTTATGAAAACAGACATACAGATATGCCAGGCTATACGCGTTTTTCATCTTTTTCTGTCAGAGAACCAGAACCTGTGATTGAACGTCTCAAAGAAGATGAAGAATTTCTATTTGAGATAGAAAATTGGGCAGCAGGAAATGAAAAAGCGCTCTCTGAGTTCATGCCCCAGTACGAAAAAAGAGAAGGCCAAATGCTGATGATGAAAGAAGTGGCTGAGGCCTTTGCCAATCGTGAACACGCGCTGATTGAAGCTGCTCCCGGAATCGGAAAAACGATCGGCTACTTGATTCCGGCTGCGCTTTTTGCTAAAAAGTCAAAAAAGCCGGTCGTCATCAGCACGTATTCAACCCTTCTTCAGCAGCAGATTTTGACGAAGGATTTGCCGATCATCAAAGATATGTTCCCTTTTTCGGTGACTGCGGCCATTTTAAAAGGGCAATCGCATTATCTGTGCCTTTATAAGTTTGAGCAGGTGCTTCATGAGGAAGACGATAACTATGATGCCGTTTTGACAAAAGCCCAGCTTCTTGTTTGGCTGACAGAGACAAACACGGGAGATGTAGCAGAACTGAATTTGCCGTCAGGAGGAAAACTGCTGTGGGACAGATTGGCATATGATGATCATTCTTATAAACGAAAACAGAGGGATCAAGTGATTGGTTTTTATGAACGGGCCAAACAAAGTGCCATGCGGTCTGATCTGGTGATTACGAATCATTCTCTTCTGCTAACCGATGAGGCAAGCCGGAAAAAAAGACTCCCGGATAGCGGGACTTTTGTAATTGATGAAGCACACCATTTTGAACGTGCTGCAAGCGAACATTTAGGAAAAAGAGCAACTTACATAGAACTGCATACAAAATTGAGCAGAATCGGAACGCTGAAAGAGCAGGGCCTTCTGAAAAAAATGAGACAGCTTTTTCAGCGCCACAGCCTGCCGGTGGATTCATTTTTCGAAGTGGAGGAGTGGATTCAGCATATTCAGGCGGAAAGTGATGCGTTTTTCAGCTCTGTGCATTCTTTTGTCAAACGAAGAAAACCTAAAGAAGACTTAAACCGTCTTGTCTTTAACGTGAACAAAAAAAGTCACGATAAAGGATGGCCTATTTTAACAGATGGAGCGGAAAGGCTTTGTTCTATGCTGGCGCATTTGCAGCAGCTTTTTGAGACCCAGACGGCTCTGATGGAAGAACATCTGACGGTTATGAAAAGCAAAAATGCTTTTTTGGCCGATGAATATAGTAGAAGCATGAATGATTTGGGGGAGTACTGCCAGACTCTAAATCAGCTGTTCTTTGGCTCAGATGACAATGAAGCGGTTTGGATTGAGATAGATGCTAAAGGTGCGAAGAATGCAGTAGCTATATATGCGCAGCCGCTGGAACCGGGCGAGCTTCTTGCTGATCAGTTTTTTGCCCGGAAAAACAGTGTCGTTCTTACATCTGCAACCCTAACGATAGAAAATTCGTTTCAATTTATCATTGAGCGTTTGGGGTTAAGCGACTTTTTCCCCCGCACAATGAGGATCGCGTCGCCTTTTTCTTATGATGAGCGGATGCAGGTAATGATTCCAAAAGAAATAAAATCGATCCAAGATACGGGGCAGACTGAATTTATACAGGATACCGCACATTATATCGAACTGATGGCAAAAGAAAAACAGCCGAAAATCCTTGTGCTGTTTACGTCTCATGACATGCTGAAAAAAGTGCATCAGGAACTCAAGCTCGCCATGAGTGTTTCAGGCATTCAGCTTTTGGCTCAGGGCATAACCGGTGGCAGTCCCGGAAAACTGATGAAAACGTTCAAAACAGCCAATCAGGCCATTTTGCTTGGAACGAATCATTTTTGGGAAGGCGTTGATTTCCCTGGTGATGAGCTGACGACAGTGATCATCGTGAGACTTCCTTTCCGGGCTCCGGATCATCCGCTGCATGCTGCAAAATGTGAGCTGGCGAGGAAAAAAGGGCGCAATCCGTTTCAAACGGTCTCACTGCCGGAAGCGGTGCTGACGTTCAGACAAGGAATTGGGCGCTTACTCCGGACAGCCGGAGACAAAGGAACGATTGTCATATTAGACAGACGGGTCAAAACCGCTGGTTACGGGCGCCTGTTTCTAGACGCTCTGCCGACGTCCGCAATATCTGAAGTGACTGACAGTGAGATTGAAGCTTATGTTGCCGAAAAAAGTGAATAAAAGCCGCATAAAGCGGCTTTCCGGTGTGGGAGTAGGACATGTTTTATTTGTAAAAGCGGGTTTTTCCGCTCTGTGGTACTAGTATGGCGCGTCCTGAAAAGGAGTATGACTAACAATATTTGTTCAATTTGGAGGATGAAAAAATGGAAAGCAAAATCGAAATTCTTTCAACAATTAATGTAGAGCATTCGGATGACCTTTATAAAATTGTAGACACGCTGAATCGGACACTGAAAAGAGATAATCTGATGTTCGGTCTTGCGCTTGATGAAGAAAACAAAAACCAAGCCGTTTTTACCATTTATCGTACGTAGGTGAGAAGATGAGAAAAAAAGCATTAATATTTACCGCCATATTTGGTATTATTTTTTTAGCAGTACTTCTTGTCTCGGCAAACATTTATAAATCAGCCATGGCACAAAAGGAAAAGGGGCACGAAGCAGCAGCTGCTGAAGCGAAAAAAGAAACCGACCTCACCAGCGTTGATCAAGTCGAAACATTTGTCGGAAAAGAAAAGTATTATATCGTAAAGGGAACCGACAAAAAAGGCATCAAATTATATGTATGGGTTCCTGAAGATAAAAAAGCAAAAATTCTCTCAAAAGAAGCAAAAGAGGGAATCACCGAGGACAAAGCGGCGAAAATCATACAAGATGAAGGGCTGGTTTCAAAGCAAAAAGAGGTTCACCTGGCAAGAGAAGGGAACGTCCTGCTTTGGGAAGTAACGTACTTAGACAAAGAAGGACAATACAGTTTAAGTTATGTGGACTTTACAACTGGAAAGATTCTCAAAAATATCACGCCTTAAGACGAATTAGGGGGAGTTCAAGTTGAAACTGGCAAAAAGAGTATCCGCATTAACACCGTCTACCACACTGGCCATTACAGCGAAAGCGAAAGAATTGAAAGCGGCAGGTCATGATGTCATCGGCCTTGGAGCGGGCGAACCCGACTTCAATACACCGCAGCACATTATTGATGCAGCTGTACGCTCAATGAACGAAGGACATACGAAATATACGCCTTCAGGCGGTTTGGCTGAATTAAAGAACAGCATTGCAGAGAAATTTAAACGTGACCAGAATATTGAATACAAACCGTCTCAATTGATTGTCTGTACTGGTGCCAAACATGCACTGTATACCCTTTTCCAAGTGATTTTGGATGAAGGAGACGAAGTGATTATCCCAACGCCGTACTGGGTAAGCTATCCGGAACAGGTGAAACTTGCTGGCGGTCAGCCTGTTTATGTGGAAGGGCTTGAGGAAAATCACTTTAAAATTTCTCCTGAGCAGCTGAAAAAAGCGATTACAGAAAAAACAAAAGCAATCGTTATTAATTCACCAAGCAATCCGACTGGCGTTATGTATACGGAAGAAGAGCTGGCCGCGCTTGGCGAAGTATGCCTTGATCATGACATCCTGATAGTATCTGACGAAATTTATGAAAAACTTACATACGGCGGAAAAAAACACGTTTCTATCGCACAGCTGTCTGACCGTTTGAAAGAGCAAACGATCGTCATCAACGGCGTATCAAAATCACACAGCATGACAGGCTGGAGAATCGGTTATGCGGCTGGAGTAGAAGAGATCATCAAAGCGATGACAAACCTTGCAAGCCACAGCACGTCAAATCCGACATCTATCGCACAATACGGAGCGATTGCCGCATATAACGGACCTTCTGAGCCAATGGAGGAGATGAGAAAAGCATTTGAGCATAGATTAAACACGATTTATGATCAGCTCGTTGAAATCCCGGGCTTCAGCTGCGTGAAGCCGGAAGGTGCTTTTTACTTATTTCCGAATGCAAAAAAAGCAGCTCAAACTTGCGGTTTCAAAGATGTAGATGAATTTGTCAAGGCGCTTCTTGAAGAAGAAAAAGTCGCGATTGTTCCAGGTTCCGGATTCGGCTCTCCTGATAATGTCCGGTTGTCCTACGCGACATCATTAGACCTTCTTGAAAAAGCGGTGGAACGAATCAAACGTTTTGTAGAAAAACATAGCTAACGGATCAGAAAGCGGCTGACAAAAAGCCGCTTTTTATCTGCATTGACCCGGTCAGTTAAGACCGGGTATAATAAAGTGATGATAAAAGAGTTCGCGGGGCAAAAGCTTCCGAATGTCTTCTTGTTTTGGAGGGAAATATTTTGAAAACAACAATCAACCAAGTGTACAAGCACGTAGGTGAGGAAGTAACGATCGGAGCTTGGATCGCTAATAAGCGTTCAAGCGGGAAAATCGCGTTTTTACAGCTGAGAGACGGTACAGGTTTTATTCAAGGTGTCGTTGTAAAAGCGGAGGTTGAAGAAAGCATTTTCCAAACGGCTAAATCTGTGACGCAGGAAACGTCACTCTATATAAAAGGAATTGTCAAAGAGGACGAGCGTTCTCCGCTTGGTTATGAATTAGCTGTGACAGATATTGAAGTCATTCACGAAGCGACTGATTATCCAATTACGCCAAAAGAACACGGTACGGAATTTTTGATGGATCACAGACACTTATGGCTTCGTTCAAAGCGTCAGCATGCGATCATGAAAATCCGTAATGAAATCATTCGCGCGACTTACGAATTCTTTAATAACGAAGGCTTCGTAAAAGTAGATCCGCCGATTTTGACTGGAAGTGCGCCTGAAGGAACAACTGAGCTCTTTGCGACAAAATACTTCGATGAAGATGCTTACCTTTCTCAAAGCGGACAGCTGTACATGGAAGCTGCGGCGATGGCATTAGGAAAAGTATTCTCCTTCGGACCGACGTTCAGAGCAGAGAAATCTAAAACAAAACGTCACTTAATCGAATTCTGGATGATCGAACCGGAAATGGCGTTTGTAGAATTTGAAGAGAACCTTCAAGTACAGGAAAATTACGTTTCTTTCATCGTGCAATCGGTTCTTAAGAACTGCAAAATTGAATTAAACACACTAGGAAGAGACACGTCAAAACTTGAGCAAATCAAAGCGCCGTTCCCAAGAATTACGTATGACGAAGCGGTTGATTTTCTGAAAGAAAAAGGCTTTGACGATATCGAGTGGGGAGACGATTTTGGAGCGCCTCATGAAACAGCGATTGCCGAGCACTATGACAAACCGGTTTTCATCACTCGCTATCCGACGTCCTTAAAACCGTTCTATATGCAGCCGGCATCTGACCGCGAAGATGTAGTGCTTTGCGCAGATCTGATCGCGCCTGAAGGCTACGGAGAAATCATCGGCGGTTCTGAACGGATTCACGATATGGAACTTTTGGAAGCGCGTCTTAAAGAACATGGACTGGATTCTGACGCATATAAATGGTATGCTGAACTTAGAAAATATGGATCAGTTCCACATTCCGGATTCGGCCTTGGATTAGAGCGTACAGTAGCTTGGATCAGCGGAGCGCCTCACGTACGTGAAACAATTCCGTTCCCAAGACTGTTGAACCGTCTGTATCCGTAATACATTTTAATGAAACAAAAAAAGAGTCTCCTGCAAGGGAGACTTTTTACAGTAAAGGGGAAAACACTATCCTTTACAGTAAGAGGTGTAACGATGAAAAAACAGCAATTTATTGATATGCAGGAGATGGGGATGTCGACGATCCCCAATCTTCTGCTGACCCATTATAAACAGCTTGGACTTAACGAAACAGAACTGATTCTGCTGTTGAAAATCAAAATGCATTTAGAAAAGGGATCTTATTTTCCTACACCGCATGAACTGCAGGAAGGCATGACGATTTCTGTTGAAGAATGCACAAACAGATTGCGTATGTTTATCCAAAAGGGATTTCTGTTTATTGAGGAAGGCGAAGACCAAAACGGCATCAAGTTTGAGAAATATTCACTCCAGCCTTTATGGGGCAAGCTCTATGAGTATATAGAGCTTGCACAGAATCAAACACAAGAAAGAAAAGCAGAAGGGGAACAAAAAAGCCTTTATACGATTTTTGAAGAAGAGTTTGCAAGACCGTTATCTCCTTTAGAGTGTGAAACGCTGGCCATTTGGCAGGATCAGGATCAGCATGATGCACAGCTGATTAAACACGCTTTAAAAGAGGCTGTATTATCAGGAAAACTCAGCTTCCGCTACATTGACCGGATTTTGTTTGAATGGAAGAAAAACGGGCTGAAAACAGTGGAGCAGGCCAAAATCCACAGCCAAAAATTCCGGCGTGTTCAAACAAAACAGAATGAACCGCAAAAAGAGTATAAGAGGCAGGTTCCTTTTTACAATTGGCTTGAACAATAAAGTGAAAAGGTGACAATCGTGTTAAATCTAAAACAAATTGAATTCTGTTTAGAGAAGATAGGCGACATGTTTCCCCACGCGGAGTGTGAACTTGTTCATTCCAATCCCTTTGAATTAGTGGTGGCAGTCGCTTTATCTGCGCAATGTACAGATGCACTTGTAAACAGGGTGACCAAAACATTATTTCAAAAATATAAACGGCCGGAAGACTATTTATCTGTTTCTCTGGAAGAGCTTCAGCAGGATATCAAATCAATCGGTCTGTACCGTAATAAAGCAAAAAATATTCAAAAACTGAGTAAAATGATTATTGAAGATTATGGCGGAGAAGTACCGAAGGACCGTGATGAGCTTGTGAAACTCCCAGGAGTTGGCCGGAAGACCGCCAATGTTGTCGTATCTGTTGCCTTTGGCGTACCGGCCATTGCAGTAGATACACACGTTGAGAGGGTCAGCAAGCGTCTGGGAATCTGCCGGTGGAAAGATTCGGTGCTGGAAGTCGAAAAGACACTGATGCGCAAGGTTCCTAAAGAAGATTGGTCCGTTACCCATCATCGTCTCATATTCTTCGGAAGATACCACTGTAAGGCACAATCGCCGCGCTGTGCGGAATGTCCATTGCTTTCTCTGTGCAGAGAAGGGCAGAAGAGAGATAAAAAAGGGCTGGTGAAACGATGACGGCAGCGAATGAATTGTTAGCTTCTTATGAGCAATATTTGCGCAGTCTAGGACACATTGACTTCTCTGATATCAAGGAACCATTAAGGATTAATCCTTTGTATTTTGACTTCTGCGAGACCACGCAGGACATATTGCCATGGGAAAACAGCGGCAAGTACGTTCCGTATCTATTTCAAGTGTGGGAAGAAACAAAAGAATCACTTCTCCCTGTATTTCAAACAAGAAAGTCCAGATGCGACCAAAACGACATGCTTAAAGGTATTGTATGTTTACTGGCTTCATTTCATTGGATAGCCGGTGAGCGGGTGATATCGCTGAATTGGTCAGAACTGACAAAGAAATCATTTCCGGCTAAGCCGATTAATTGGGCTGAACGAGTGGAGTTCATTTTGCTGAAGCCGACCCAGTATCATTGCTTTATCCAGCTAGATGAACTTTTTACAGAAATGAAGAAGCATTTCTATAAGCATCACGCGATGAAACGATAAAACCTCCCCTAAAAGGGAGGTTTTTTTGTGCAGAAAAAAGCCATCACCTTTTAAGGGGTGATGGCTTTGTCTTTAATTCGTTTTTTCAGTTGATGATGAATTCGTTTGTGTATTGTCAGATGTATTTGTTTTGTTTTTATCTGTATTAGAGCCTGATGAATCATCCGTTGAGTCACCGTCTGACGCGTCCTCTTCTTTGCGGCCGTTGTTATTGTTGCTGTTATCGTTAGATTGGTCTTGGTTGCTGTTGTCGGACGGATTGGTGTTCGTGTTGTCTTGTTTTTTGTCTTGATCGTTTGTTGAATCATCTGTCTGATCTTGATCTGTCTGACTGTCATCTGTTTGAGAATCATCAGTTTGTGTGTCATCCTGAGTCTTCTCATCATCTTTATTTTCATCATCCGTTTGCTGCTGGTCTTCTTTATCTTCATCCTCTTCGGCTTTTGGCACTTCATAGGATGTCGACGCTGAACTTTTGCCATCATCACTGACGGCTGTCACTTCGAATTTGTATACAGAGCCTGGCTGCACGCCCGAAATGACTGCTTCTTTTGCAGAGCTGTTTTGAACTTCAGAGTAGCTGCCGCCATCAACAGATTGCTTAACAGCAAAGGTCGCATCTCCGTCGTACTTCCAGCTTAATGTCAATGATTGATTATCTTTATCATATTTCACATTTAAACCAGACAGTTTTGCTGTTTCTTCTTTCTCTTCTTTCTCATATGTTTTAGAAACAGTAGAAGGAGATGTACCTTTTACAAAGTACTCTGTGACCTTTTTATCGCTTGGCGTATTCGGCCCTGCCAGTTTTGCCGGATTAGAGCCTTTTTCCACAGTCGCTTCCACTACGCTATCAGGTTTCTCAAATGATCCGCTTCCGTCATCGACATCGGCAATGAGCTGGGCGAAGATGCGTTTTGCAACTTTTTGCTCTTCAGTTGAAAGAGATTTCTTTCCAGCTTCGTTTTCTCCCATACCTGTCCAGACGGCTGCTGTATATTGCGGTGTGTAGCCGACAAACCAAGAATCTCGGGCACCGTCGCTTGCGATATTGTACCTTTGGATTTCACTTTCTTCAAAGTTGGTCGTCCCTGTTTTTCCTGCTACTTCCACACCGGGTACTTGTGCAAGCTGTCCAGTACCTGTCTTAACAGCTGTTTTCAGCATATCTGTAATCATAAACGCAGTATAATCGCTCATTGCTGACTTTGATTTTGGTGTTAAGTCAAGCTTCGTGCCATCGTTAAATTCAATAGACTTTACAAAATGCGGTTCATTATATGTTCCGTTATTTCCGAAGGCGCTGTATGCTCCTGCCATCGTCAGTGAAGAGACACCAACATTGCCTTTTCCGAATCCACCGATAGAATACGATTCATATACTTTATCTTTATCTAATCCTAGTCCCAATCCGTTAGCAAAGTCTACAGCAGCATCTCTACCCACTGCTTGGTATGCTTTTAAAGCAGGAATGTTCCGAGATTGCGCAAGTGCTTCACGCATAGACATTAGTTCTTTATATTTGTGGTCAAAGTTACGGATCGGTGTTCCATCAGAATACGTATAAGCTGAGTCATCAATTTGTTCGTATGTGGACCATTTTTTATTTTCAATAACTGGACCGTAGTCGAGAATAGGCTTAATGGTAGACCCAGGCTGTCGCTGAGCTTGGGTCGCGTAATTGTAGCCACCAACCGTAGAATTTCTTCCCGCACCAATCGCGCGGACTTCTCCGGTTTTTGTATCGAGAAGCGTTACACCGCCCTGCATGCCTTCAGTAAATCCGACAGTGTCTCCGTCCATTAATTCATCAAGTTTGTCTTGTGCTTTTGTATCTAATGTCGTATAAATCTTTAATCCGTCAGTACCTGGATTGACATCAGATTTTTCTTCAATTTCTTTCATGACTTCTTCAACAAACGCACTGTATTTATTTGAATTTGTTTTTTCATATTCTTTCTGTGATACAACGCCTTCATCTTTCACTGCCACTTTTTTCGCTTTGTTATATTGAGAATCAGAAATGAATCCTTGTTTTTTCATGAGACTGAGTACGATGTTCCGTCTTTTTTCCGCTTTATCCGGGTTTTTAACGGGATTGTACGCCGTCGGACTTTGCGGCATACCCGCAAGTGTCGCAGCCTGTTCCACAGTCAATTTGCTTAAATCTGTGACGCCGAAAAATTCTTCCGCCGCTTTTCCGATTCCGTATGCTCTAGGAGAAAAATAAATCCGGTTTAAATACATTTCTAAAATTTCATCTTTAGAGTAATTGCGCTCCAGCTGAATCGAAAGCCATACTTCCTGCACCTTCCGTTTCAACGTCTTCTGATGGGAAAGAAGGGAGTTTTTGACGACCTGCTGGGTGATCGTACTTCCGCCTTCAGCCCCGAAGCCATCTGTAAAGTTGGCGACTAAGGCGCCTCCGATACGGACAGGGTCAATCCCGTGGTGTTCGTAAAAACGTGCGTCCTCTGTCGCGATAAAGGCTTCTTTTACGACATCAGGTATTTCATCTATTGAGACGTAGGACCGCTTTTCGGAACCGTACTCAGCAATTTCTTTTCCGTTTTTATCATAAATAGTTGAAGAATAAGGCGTCTTCAATTTGTTTTCGTCCAGTGATGGCGCATCCGAAACCATGACGGCAAATGTTACGGCGCCGCCGACTACCCCAAGGATAAACAGAATGAGTAAAGTGAATAGCGTCTTTTTAAACAAACCGCCTTTTTTTCGTTTCTTGCCTTTTTTCGGTGAAGGGCTCGACTTGCTGTTCGCTTTACGTCGAGCTTCACGACTCGTAAATTGATCTGACATAACATCTCAACCTTTCGTTAATCAACCTTTCGCACTAGATGATGGCGAAAAATAAAGCTGCTCAATAATACTAATATAATCAATTCTTGGCGCGTATCCAAGAGAAATCGGATAAGCTGCTTCCTCTAACTCATCTTTTCGAATTGATTTTCTGCCGTTTTTTTCTATTCTTTCCCAGAAATAAAACAGCCTATCGGCTTCTAAAAAATAAACCTGGCCGAAAGCGGATATAATAACAAAACAAATACCGTCTTGAGCCGTTACCTGCTTCATATGCTCAATTTGATGGTCATGGAAATTCTGCAGGGGGAAAGAGGTTTTGTTTTTTGTCTCTTTCGCCTCAAAGTCAATGTACCGCCCTTTATAAATTCCGTTATAATCTGTTGTCGATGATTGTTTAAAATAGGCTTCTTTTATG
Organism: Bacillus sp. 2CMS4F; assembly: GCF_023161785.1. Lineage (NCBI taxonomy): Bacteria > Bacillati > Bacillota > Bacilli > Caryophanales > Bacillaceae > Bacillus > Bacillus sp. 2CMS4F. The sequence continues at coordinate 33,185 of NZ_JALNTO010000013.1, read as the reverse complement.
ACTGCAGCGCTTCTTTTTGGATAATGGACATTTACAATTTGAACAGGTGTCGGCTTTTTGTGTATCACGGCAATTTGGTTTGTCAGATAATACTTATTCGTTTCGTTTAAGTCATCTTCGAGGGTCATTCCGCGATTACTGTAAGATGGCGCTCTTTTATGACTGTTTTGGGATGAAACCGGATGTTTCGGCTGAAACGTTTTTCCGTTAGGATACCGAATCACTTTCTCATCCTCCTTATTAAACTATTAGTGACGGAAGTGAATGAACGTGAAAGAACAACAGGCCATCAGAAAGCTTCTTCGCCGGATTGAGCGGCAGACGGCAGTCAAAAACGCCGATAATATTTCAAGAACGAATGCTTATAAAGCATTCTATGACCGTCATCCGGAAATTAAATGGTCGCTCTTAGCTTCCTTCGTTTCACGCAATGCCGGCTGGTCAATGACTGATTTAAAGGGCAGTCTGTTTCAGCTTGGTCTGCGTGAGTCACAGCAAAGGTGGTTCTTTTTGGCCTACGAGAGAGCGAATTGGCTCATCTTTTCAGATGCCTATCCGCAGCTTCTTTTGTACCACTGGTCTGTAAAAACCGGGAAGCCCCTGTTCAACTATCTGCAATTGTTTGGGGTATCACAATTTATGACAGAAGAGTGGACCCGTTTTTGGCATGAACGAAACACGGAGCGGCTCATGTATGCTCTCATTATAAATGAACAAAACACTATTCAAACACCTATTATACAAAATCCTTCGTTCAAAAAGAACGTTTTTGGCACGATTCCTTTTTATTTAAGTGACTGGTTTCATTTCAACACCGTTATTTTTCCTTCTTCAGACGGCATTCTTTACGGTATTTCGGCCAAGCGTTTTTCTAAAACCGAAGAAAGGATAAGGCTTGGAAAACAGCTGTCACAATTGCTGTTCAGTCCGGAACTGTTTTCTTCTTTTTATGACTTTTTGCACACAGTGCCGCATACAGGCTCCCGTTTTGATATGGAAAAAATGATCGGAATCACAAAAAGGACATCTCCTATGCTAAGGACATGCTACCCTGAATTAACTCACTCATTAGACGGAAAGAAAACAGATTGGTTTCATGGAAAGATAAAGAAAGGCCTCTTTGCACGGGAGGCATTGCCGCGGCAGATAGAATTGACTGACTGGTATGTAAACAAAAAACGTCAGCTGCATGCGCTCTTTGCGGTGGAGCATTGGCTGAAGAAATAAAAGAAGCAAGGAATTTCCTTGCTTCTTACGTAGAAGGACGGTTCGGGCCGCCTAGTTTTTTATCTAAAGAATCAACTGCTTTTGATTCCGTCTTTTTTTGCTGGCCGGCTTTTTTCGGTCTAGATTTCATACGGCACCTCCTCACAAGTATCGTGTGCATTAAGCGTGAGGATCATACAATTTTTGCGTGTCTTTTTGTCGAAAACTTCAGCTTTTCGTGGAATACCTGTTTGTTTGGCGATTTGCTTCTAGTTTTGTCATGCGGAAGGATTGCGCCGTACGAGCAAAGAATTTAACCGGGAGAGAAGAGTAAAGGGAGGAACACAAATGTCCGGTTACGTAAGCAAGACAGATATTCTCCGAATGCTTTCTGATATAGAAACTGAAATAAACTGTGCTGAACAGAGCCTTAGCCGTTCTATAGATGTATTCGAGGCTGAAATGCGTGAAACGGAGGACGAGCGTTTGAGTGTTCTGGAAGAAGAAATCATGGATCTTCATATATGTATAAACGAGCTGTACCGATCCCCTCAAGAGAGGTATGCTGTGGACAAGGTATACCGTATCGGCTGAATTTATGAGCAAAATTTGGTACGATAAGCTTTGAGGTGAAGGATGTTGCAACCACAAACATTGCTGAAAGTTACCGAGCAAATGATTGAAGCCGCTGAAACAGGTGCTGCACGATATCAGGAAGGGAAAGAAAATAACCATTCGTACGATTTTTTTGAGACGATAAAGCCTGCTGTGGAGGAGAATGATGCCCTGGCAGCTCACTGGGCGGAAGGGGCGCTTGAATTTATAAAGGCTCGCCGCCCGAAATATGTGCATGCTGAGCAGATAGAGACCGCAAAAGATAATTTCCTGGAATTGATTCTTCAATCATATGTTCATCATATTCATAAAAAGCGATTCAAAGACATCACTGAATCAGTCATTTACACATTGCAGACAGTGAAGGATGAAATTGCAAGTGAAGACAGCCAATAAAGGCTGTCTTCATTTTTATTATAGGGGGCCGGACATTAACTCAGCTCATATGCCGGGCTTTCTGCTCCATTTGCTTCCAGAACCTTCATACTGTTACGAAATTCAGTTGCGTTGAGGTGTCCTTGAATATAGAGGAACTTGGCAAAGTCCATCAGTTTATTCACACAGTCTGTTTCATATTTCTTCATTTCTGCAAAACGTTTGCTTAAGTATGATACGTTCATTATGGTGCATCCCCTCTCATCTGTATTGAAAATATGGTATCATAATGATTCGACTTTTTTCTGTTTTTAAAAAATTTAAACTTTCGACACAATTTGACAAACACGCTTGATGGCATCAGACACAAACAAAAGAAATGATTCATACATATATAGGAGAGAAACTGTTGAGTTTAGGGGGGAAATCGCAATGAAAAGGAGACCTCAAAACGATCCTCGGCAATTGGGTTATTATTATCCTCAGCAAGTGCAGGGATATTATCAGCAGAATGCGCCTGTTCATTCTGAACAGTACGTTCCGCAGCATTACGGACAACAGGAGTTTTATCAGCCGTATATTCCGCCTCAGTCTATGCCTATGCAGCAGCCGGTATTTCCTAATCCTTATCCTATTCCGAGACCGAATCAGCAGCAGCCTTCACAGGTTCAAAGTATTATGTCACAATTCAAAAAAGCGAACGGGCAGTTTGACTTTAATAAAATGATGGATACGACAGGCCAAGTCATGAGTGCCATGAATCAAGTCGGCTCATTAATAAAGGGATTTACCAACTTTTTCAAATAACAGAAGCATGAATGAATCAAATCATTCATGCTTATTTGTTGGGAAGAAAAGCGTCATTGTCTGCTCACTCCATGACGTTACCATTTCTTCCTGGTGGACCTCATAAGGCAGCTGTACGGTTCTTGTCATGCTTGTTAATGTGGAGGTGTTTTGCTCCTTCTGTTTTTCCTGAAGCGTTACATGGAGGTACCGGGACTTAATGTCGATGAGAATCTCGCCGTCTCGAAACGTTGCTGGAATTGTGATATCGACATACAGCCCGTCATCACTTTCTCTGACGTCTATCGTAGTCTGTACATCTTTAAAACTAGAGTCGATCAAATTTTGAAAACCATGTAAAAGATTTCCTAATGCAGAAGACTGAAACAGATGGTCCATTGCTTGATTGATGATCTCTTCTTTCTTAGACAATTCATTCTTTTTGTCATCTTTACATTCCAAATGAGCCACCGCCTTTTTTTATCAGACTATGCGTTTGTGCCGGATGTTGTTATAAATTGAAGCGAAATTGAAAGTGTGGTTAAATAGGTGGTGAATGAAGGGATAACGGTTGATGAATTGGAAGGGAGATAACACATTGCTGAAAAAATTATTCGGAATGGGAAAATCAGAGGAAAAAATTACGGAAGAGGTCATCTATTCTCCGGCAGACGGGACGGTAATGGATCTGACAGATGTGCCGGATCCTGTTTTTTCACAAAAAATGATGGGCGAAGGAATTGCAGTTGAACCCTCTAATGGTGAAATTGTTTCACCTGCTGAAGGTGAAGTGATTCAGCTGTTTCATACAAAACACGCCGTGGGCATCCGGACACGTACGGGAATCGAGCTGTTAATTCACGTCGGATTAGAAACCGTAAATATGAATGGAGAAGGATTTACTGCTCACATTAAAGAAGGTGACAAAGTAAAGGTCGGCGACCCGCTCATCACGTGTGATTTGGAGTTAATAAAAGAAAAAGCGAGCAGCACAGTCATCCCAATCGTCATTATGAATGGGGAAGCTGTGGAAACAATAGAGCCTGCAGGCGAAAAGGCTGCACACAAAGGCGAAACAAAGCTGCTCACAATAAGAGCGAAATAAGCAGGGCGGATGCCTTGCTTTTTTGTTGTCCGATTGTATAAAATTTGCACCTAGCCATGCAAACAAATATTCGGTAAACTGTACTTGATAAAGAGGTGTAAAGAATGAAAAAGAAATCACTGACTGAACTCATTTCTGAATTGAAAGGAAATGAAAACGTTGTGAACTGGCATGAAATTGAGCCTCGTGAAGCAAGGACAAGACCGATGCCTGAACGTATAGATGAGAGACTCAAAACAGCCCTTTCCAAAAGGGGAATTGATGCCTTATATACCCACCAATATGCCGCTTTTCAATATGTGCAAAAAGGTGAAAGCATTGTAACTGTAACGCCTACGGCATCCGGGAAAACATTATGCTACAACCTGCCTGTCCTGCAATCTATCGCTGAGGACGATACAAACCGGGCGTTATATTTATTTCCTACTAAAGCGCTGGCCCAGGATCAAAAAAGTGAGCTCAATGAAATCATTGATGAGATGGGCATTGATATTAAAAGTTTTACATATGACGGAGATACATCTCCGGCGATCAGACAAAAAGTCAGAAAAGCAGGGCACATTGTGATTACAAACCCTGATATGCTCCACTCGGCAATTCTTCCGCATCATACAAAATGGGTGAGTCTGTTTGAAAACCTTAAATATATTGTGATAGACGAGCTGCACACGTATCGCGGTGTATTCGGAAGCCATGTGGCAAATGTAATCCGCCGGCTGAAACGGATCTGCCGATTTTATGGAAGTGACCCGATCTTTATTTGTACCTCGGCAACGATCGCGAATCCGAAGGAATTGGGAGAGCAGCTGACCGGAAACTCAATGAGGCTGGTTGATGACAACGGTGCGCCAAGCGGACGGAAGCACTTTGTATTTTATAATCCGCCAATTGTTAATCAGCCGCTTAACATCAGAAAAAGCGCAACAGTAGAAGTAAATGAGCTGGCGAAAGAGTTCCTGAAGAACAGAGTGCAGACCATTGTATTTGCCAGAAGCAGAGTCCGTGTCGAAATTATTTTAAGCCATATTCAGGAACTGGTGAAAAAAGAGATCGGGGCAAAGTCTATCAGAGGCTATCGGGGAGGATATCTTCCAAAAGAACGAAGAGAAATCGAAAGAGGACTGCGAGATGGCGAAATTCTTGGGGTTGTCAGCACAAATGCGCTGGAGCTCGGGGTTGATATCGGTCAGCTGCAGGTCTGTATCATGACCGGTTATCCCGGAAGTGTGGCAAGTGCGTGGCAGCAGGCGGGAAGAGCCGGCAGAAGACACGGTGAGTCCTTGATTGTCATGGTGGCTAATTCAACGCCGATTGACCAGTATATTGTGCGCCATCCTGAATACTTTTTTGACCGTTCGCCGGAATCGGCAAGAATCAACCCAGAGAATCTAATTATTTTAGTTGATCACTTAAAATGCGCTTCTTATGAACTTCCTTTTAAAGCCGATGAAGAGTTTGGGCCGCTGGACGTCAGTGATATTCTCGAGTACCTTCAGGAAGAAGGTGTTCTGCACCGCAATGGGGAACGTTATCATTGGGCAAACGAATCGTTTCCTGCTTCCAATATCAGTCTGCGTTCGGCTTCACAAGAAAATGTGGTCATTGTCGATCAAACGGATATTGCGAATGTGAGAATCATCGGTGAAATGGATCGGTTTAGTGCGATGACGCTTCTTCATGATGAAGCGATTTATTTGCATGAAGGCGTGCAATTCCAGGTGGAAAAGCTTGATTGGGATCATAAAAAGGCTTATGTCAGAAGAGTTGATGTGGAATATTACACGGATGCCAATCTGGCAGTCCAGCTGAAGGTGCTGGAAATTGACAAAACAAAAGAGAGGAGCCGTACATCCCTACATTACGGCGATGTTACGGTAAATGCATTGCCCACTATTTTTAAAAAGATTAAGATGACTACTTTTGAAAATATCGGATCAGGCCCTATCCATTTACCGGAAGAAGAACTCCACACGAGTGCGGCTTGGCTTGAAATCAAAACAATTGATGAAGACATTGGAGAAAAGACACTCGAACAGCTGCTTCTCGGCATATCGAATGTTTTGCAGCATATTGTCCCTGTGTATATTATGTGTGACCGAAATGATGTCCATGTCGTTTCGCAAATCAAAGCTGCCCATACCGGTTTGCCAACGGTATTTTTGTATGACCATTATCCGGGCGGAATCGGCTTGGCAGAGGAAGTCTTTACACGGTTTGCTGACATTAATGAAGCGGCTAAGCGGCTGATAAAACAATGTCCTTGTCATGATGGCTGTCCGTCTTGTATAGGTACTGAAATAGAAGGAATTAAAGCCAAGGAACGAATTTTGCAGCTGTTGGACCAAATGTCATAAGGAAAGGAGGTTAGGCATGTCGTTAAAAGGAAAACTCCAGCGTATGAAAAAGCATATGGTGCTGGAGGAAGCAGAACACAAGATAGAAGAGAATGGAACCTCAGACATTCGCTCTGATATACCGTTTCTTAAAGAGTGGGAGGCTTATGGCGTGAAGCCTTTCTTCTTTGAGGATGAATACTGTTTGATCAGGGAAGTAGAATATCCGCTCTCCCATCGGCACGGACATTACTGTTTTTCCGAGCTTGATGAAGTCATCGCGTTATGGAATAAAAGCAGCCTGTCGCATACACTATCTGCAAAAGGATATGAAAACAACAGCCTCTTTTTCTTTGATACAGAAACAACAGGTCTTGGCGGTGGAGCCGGCAATACGATTTTTTTGCTCGGCCATGCAAGGGTATATAAAGATCAAGTGGTAATCAAACAGCATCTTCTGCCCAAACCGGGGAATGAAGTCGCCTTGTATCAGAGCTTTTTAAGCGAGGTTGATATTACATCACTTGTTACCTACAACGGAAAAGCTTTTGATTGGCCGCAGGTAAAAACAAGGCATACACTGATTCGTGACAGAGTTCCGAAGCTCCCGGAATTCGGACATTTTGACCTCTTGCATGGAGCAAGGCGTTTGTGGAAGCACAAAATGGAACGCGTGTCGCTTGGCTCAGTTGAAAAAGAAGAGCTCGGCGTACGCAGAAAAGAAGACACCCCGGGCTATTTGGCACCGATGCTGTACTTTCATTTTATTAAGGCACAGGAACCGGATCTTTTAAAGGGTGTGCTGCACCATAATGAGATGGATGTGCTGTCGTTAATTTCACTGTACATTCATATGTCAAAGAAAATTCTTTCCGCTTCTGATATGCCAAAAGAGCATGATGAAGCTTACGCAATGGCGAAATGGTTTATGGCCCATAAGGAAACAGGCCAAGCAGTCAATCAGCTTGAAAGACTTAAAGAAAAGTCATTTGAAAATAAAGACAGAGCCCTTTTAGATTTATCAATGCTGTACAAAAAACAAAACCGCCTAGAAGATGCAGTCCCGCTTTGGGAGAAACTATCTCATTCTCAGCACCAGAAATGCAGGTACACTTCAGCGATAGAGCTTGCGAAATATTTTGAGCATAAGAAAAAGGAATTCGGGAAAGCTTTACATACAGCTGAACAATTACTTGCCGATGAGGCGTCCTTATCAGAAAAAGAAACGGAAAATCTGCACGTGAGAATTGCCCGTCTGAAGAGGAAATATTCCTCTTGAATATTCCCCGGGAAAGCGCAAAAGACGACTTCTTTCGCCATGAAATTTTTTTGCTGGATTCACATCGATTTTGTTGTAGAATACCGGCGAATCCTGTAAAATGACGTTAGTTATTTTTAAAGGGAGAGTTGGTATGTATAAGGGTGTTTTTTATTTGTTCTTCGTCGTTGTGTTTTTGATTGCTTTCGTATTTTCAAACTTTAAAGACAGCTTAATTGCACACTTTTAAAATAGGTCTTTGCATCAGAACATGTACCCTCTATTTTTCATAGCTTAGTATTGTAATAAAGTTTATGGAAAGGGGATTTTAAATCATGCATCACTGCAGACCGCACATGATGGCGCCGATTGTCCATCCTACTCATTGCTGTGAACACCATACGTTTTCAAAAACAATCGTGCCGCACATTCACCCACAGCACACAACAAACGTAAATCACCAGCATTTCCAGCACGTTCACTACTTTCCACACACTTTCTCAAATGTTGATCCGGCTACGCATCAGCATTTTCAAGCAGGAAGACCTTGTTGCGATTACTAGTATGGAAACGTGCAGCTTGATGGTGTAAACCAACGCAGCACATCAAATGGGGCCCAATGGGAGCCCCATTTTTTAAAGCAGGTGAAAAGATGAAAGTATTAGCGATAACAGGATATAAACCGTTTGAACTCGGGATATTTAAACAGGATGACAAGGCGCTGTATTACATAAAAAAAGCCATTAAGAACCGGCTGATTGCTTTTTTGGATGAAGGATTAGAATGGATTTTAATCTCAGGGCAGCTTGGAACAGAACTCTGGTCGGCCGAAGTTGCATATGATTTGCAAGAAGAATACCCTGACTTAAAGGTTGCTGTCATCACACCATTTTACGAGCAGGAAAAGAACTGGAAAGAGCCGAATAAGGAACTGTATGAAGCTGTTCTGGCCCAGGCGGACTACGAGGAAAGCCTGACTCATCGTCCGTATGAAAGCCCGCTTCAGTTCAAACAAAAAAATCAGTTCTTCATTGATAAGTCTGACGCGCTTATGCTTTTATATGACTCTGAAATGGCAGGTTCCCCAAAGTATATGCTTGAGACAGCGGAAAAAAGACGCGAACAGGATGGCTATCCGATCTACTTTATCACAATGGATGATCTGAGAGTGACAGTAGAGGAAGACAGCTTCTCATAACAAAGAAAGAGAAATTTGACAATCGTCCAGATTTCTGAAAAAATATAAGATGATGATTCACGATACGAGGTGAAAAAGATGCTTGCTGATAAAGTAAAGCTTTCTGCGAAAGACATTTTGGAAAAAGAATTTAAAACAGGCGTTAGAGGTTACAAACAAGAAGACGTTGACAAATTTTTAGATATGATCATTAAGGATTATGAAACCTTCCATCAAGAAATTGAAGAACTGCAGCAGGAAAATTTGCAGCTGAAAAAACAGCTTGAAGAAGCCAGCAAAAAACAGCCAGTGCAATCAAACACAACGAACTTTGATATCTTAAAACGGCTGTCTAACTTAGAAAAGCATGTTTTTGGCAGCAAGCTTTATGATTGATCTGCGCTTGAAAAAAATGGCGCTTGTAAATGACAATCAGTTGTTATATAATAATTCATGTTCTTAACGTTCGGGTAATCGCTGCAGATCTTGAATCTGTAGAGGAAAGTCCATGCTCGCACGGTGCTGAGATGCCCGTAGTGTTCGTGCCTAGCGAAGTCATAAGCTAGGGCAGCCTTGATAGGCTGACGGCAGGAAAAAAGCCTACGTCCTTTGGATATGGCTGAGTATCCTTGAAAGTGCCACAGTGACGAAGTCTCACTAGAAATGGTGAGAGTGGAACGCGGTAAACCCCTCGAGCGAGAAACCCAAATTTTGGTAGGGGAACCTTCTTGACGGAATTCAACGGAGAGAAGGACAGAATGCTTTCTGTAGATAGATGATTGCCGCCTGAGTACGAGGTGATAAGCCGATTGCAGTACGATGGAACAAAACATGGCTTACAGAACGTTAGACCACTTAAATTAAATGATGAAATCAAGCTCTCCCGTATAAGGAGAGCTTTTATCTTGATGAGAGAAAAGTTTTAAAAGACAGGGTGATACGATGAAGAAGTATACACTAATTGCAACAGCGCCGATGGGCATTGAAGCTGTAGTTGCAAAAGAAGTTCGTGACTTAGGATATGAATGCAAGGTTGATAACGGAAAAGTTATCTTTGAAGGAGATGCGCTTGCGATTTGCCGTGCGAATCTTTGGCTGAGAACGGCGGACCGCGTAAAAGTTCAGGTTGCTACATTTCAAGCAAAAACATTTGATGAGCTGTTTGAAAAAACGAAAGCGGTTAACTGGCGTTCATTTATACCGGAGAACGGGAAATTTCCTGTCATCGGTAAATCCGTTAAATCAACACTTGCAAGCGTTCCCGACTGTCAGCGGATCGTCAAAAAAGCGATTGTTGAAAAGCTGAAGCTGCAGTCCGGCAAAGCCAATGACTGGATCGAAGAAACAGGCGCCGAATATAAGGTGGAAATTTCTTTATTGAAAGATCAGGCGGTTATTACACTTGATACGTCAGGGACAGGCCTCCACAAACGGGGATACCGCGTGGATCAGGGAGGCGCGCCCATTAAAGAAACGCTTGCTGCCGCTTTGGTGCAATTAACAAATTGGACTCCGGACCGTCCATTTGTCGATCCTTTTTGCGGTTCCGGAACGATCGCGATTGAAGCCGCATTAATTGGCCAAAATATTGCCCCGGGATTTAACCGCGATTTTGTCTCAGAGGATTGGGAGTGGATCGGTAAAGATCTGTGGGACAAGGCACGTCTTGAAGTCGAAGAAAAGGCAAATTATGATCAGCCGCTTACGATTTTCGCCAGTGACGTAGATCACCGAATGGTGCAAATCGCAAAAGAAAATGCAGAGGAAGCGGGACTGAGCGAATTAATCGAATTTAAACAAATGCAGGTAAAGGACTTCACTACAAAACATGAGTTTGGCGTGATTGTCGGAAATCCGCCGTACGGAGAACGTCTCGGAGAGAAAAAAGCCGTTGAGCAGATGTACAAAGAAATGGGACAGGCGTTCGAACCGCTTGATACTTGGTCTGTGTATATGCTGACATCAAATGAGAATTTTGAGGAAGCCTACGGAAGAAAAGCGACAAAAAAACGCAAGCTCTTTAACGGTTTTATCAAAACGGATTATTATCAGTATTGGGCTAAAAAGAAAAAAACAATTTCAAAAATATAGTCCCTTTTATAGGATTTAAAAATAGGTCATAAATGGTACTTTAAGGAAATAGACGAAAAACAGGGACTTGAGTTCCTGTTTTTCGGCTATTTAGTATAAATTTTAAACATGAATATCTTTGGGATAGTGTTGGGGAATAAAGTTTTTATGAACCATTTATTATACATACGTAGTAATTTATAATAATTTCTCATAATAAAGGCAAATTCTTAACGGATTTGCCTTTTATATTGTAAGTTGCTATAGTTTAATAATTTCTTAAAATTTACCTACTAGTCTTGATATATATATAATGCTGATTTATAATATTTTATGTAAAAATATGAAGGAGTTGGAATTAGTGAAAAAAACATCGAAAATCTTGATGGGTGCTTCTGCATTACTGATAGCAGGCTCTACCTTTATTTGCAGTCCTAAAGCAGAAGCAGCAATGAGTTCATGGGAAACAGTTCAAGGAATTAAAGGTTGTGAAGCTAGGGTTTGGACTGATGCAACAACATATACAAGAAAAGCTACTTCTATTGATGCATATGCTCAGACAAATGGAAAATGTGGGACATTGAACTATCGAATGAGTGTTGTCACCTTAGATGGGGAATATAACCTCGGTAATTATTTCCATAAGGGTTCATTCTCGAATAAAACACCTGTTAAAAAGTTTTATTTCAGTAAACTACTAAAACCTACATTTAAAGAGAGATGGCAGGTTAATGTTGAGTTATACAAAGGCGGGAAAATGAAAGACGCAGTTCAATCCAAAACTATTTATGTAGAGAAAAGAAAATAGACAGAAAATTTTCTATAGATATAATTTTAACAGGCTGTCGATATTCGACAGCCTGTAATCATCTTTACAGTTTATCCTGCCATTACCAGCGGTGCGCTTTTGCGTTGCTCCGTAAAATAATGTTGGTCTGGGACATTTCGGTGTGGCCGTTCACCTGCGATTTAGAGCGTTTCGGCCGCGTCCAATTGTGATGAAACAATTCAGAATGCTGATCTAATCGATCTTTATAACTCATGTAACCATCACTCCCGGATAGAATAAATTTGTGAAGATGGATATTCGATCGAATATCTGTTGTAGTTTGTGCAGGTCACGTGCCAAACATTCAGGAGGGCATGTATAGAAAGTGAAGTATCGGCATAGAATGATGATTATTTCTTTTGAGAGGTGATCCTTATTTTATGCTGAACAGCGAGCACTTCAGTAAAATACAAAAGGCGTTAGACGCAACTGCCTCCCAGCTGCAGGAAGCCGGAGCGGAGTTCGATCCTTCCGCCATGACTTCCGCACAGGAAGCTCTAGAAAATGCGGTAAAACATACACATTCAACAGACCATCCGTTTTTATGTTCACATGTTAATCGGAAATGAAATGAAAAAAACTTGGCCTCGCCAAGTTTTTTTGTTGTATTGTAAAGGGTTAAATGATATTATAGATGGTCTGAATGCCGAATAGTTGGGGGTTGGAGTTGGGTGACAACATCACGTTTGCCTTTTGCTTTAACAAAAGAAAAGAATTTTTACGAAGAATTGAACAATTGGATTGGTGACGTGTTTTACGATATCCTTCCCGAAAAAGGCTTTGACCTTCGGGATGAGCAGGTATTTATGGCGTTTCAGCTTGAACGGGCATTTAAAGAAAAGAAGGTCATGTTCGCTGAGGCAGGAGTCGGTACGGGGAAAACACTAGTGTATCTGCTGTTTGCCATCAGCTATGCCAGATATACGGGGAAACCGGCCATTATTGCATGCGCCGATGAAACGTTAATCGAACAGCTTGTGAAAAAAGAGGGAGACATTTCGAAACTGGCTGAACATTTGGATCTTAAGATTGACACAAGGCTATCGAAATCACATGAGCAGTATCTATGCTTGAAAAAGCTTGAAAAAACAATGCAGCGATCTGATGATGAAAAGTGGCTTGATCTTTATGAAGCTTTACCGTCATTTGTCCATGAGTCACAGGCCATGCAGCGGTTTTATCCGTATGGTGACCGAAAGCAGTACGCTAACCTTTCGAATGAAGAATGGTCGCAAGTAAGCTACGACTCGTTTCAAGATTGCCTGACATGTGATATGAGACATAGATGCGGCTTGACGCTATCAAGAGATTATTATCGCAAGTCAACAGACTTGATCATTTGTTCTCATGATTTCTATATGGAACATGTATGGACGGAAGAATCGCGCAAACGGGAGGGACAGCTGCCGCTCTTGCCTGATCATAGTGCGGTTGTATTTGATGAAGGGCATCTGTTAGAGTTTGCTGCGCAAAAAGCGTTAACGTACAGAGTCAAGCAATCAACTCTCGAATTATTTTTAGAACGTTTGCTTCAAAATGACATTAGAGAAGAATTTGCTGAATTGATAGAAGACGCACTTGCTGCAAACGACGAATTTTTCTATGTTCTTTCTGAAGAATCAAGAGAAGTTGCCGGGTCGCACCGTTTGGAAATAAAGAATGAACAGCGTGTCAAAAAGGCGGCGGACGAGCTGTGCCGTTTGCTTGATAAAATTGGTGAAGCACTCGTATTTGAGTCAGAAATGTACACCATTGATCAATACGAGCTGTCAGTCGTAGAGGAATATGTTGAGCAAATGGCGTATTCACTATCTTTATATCAAAAGGATGCGATCAGCTGGCTGGAGCAAAAGGAAGCGGAATCCACTTTTGTCGTGATGCCGAGAACAGTAGCAGAAGTGCTTGGCGAGAAAGTGTTTTCAAAGAAAATTCCGTATATCTTTTCTTCTGCAACGCTGTCAGAAGGCGGTTCGTTTGACTATATTGCGGACAGTCTGGGGATTCATGATTACTTATCGTTAACGGTTGATTCTCCTTATGATTATGACGAACAAATGACCGTTACCCTTTATGGGAAAACAGAAATGAGCACAGAACAAAAAACAGCTCAAACAATAGAGACAATTAAGCACTATAAAGGCAGAACGCTGGTGCTCTTCCCGTCTTTTGAGGAATTAAACGAGTTTAAGGAGCTCGCAGCTGCTTGGGAGCTGCCGTATCCGATTTACTTTGAAGGCGACGAAGAAATCAGCAGCTTAGTAGAAAAATTCCAAGGGGAAGAGGAAACGGTTTTATGTTCAGTTCACCTATGGGAAGGGCTTGATATTCCTGGTGACGCATTGAAGAATGTCACGATCTGGTCACTGCCGTTTCCGCCTCATGACCCTGTATTTACGGCAAAACGCAACAGTGCGAGAAAAGACCCGTTTGAAGAGGTTGACCTTCCGTATATGCTGTTGCGAGTGCGGCAGGGGATTGGCCGTCTGATTCGCTCCAATCAAGACAGCGGCTCGATTCATATTTATGCGGGCGGAGAAAATGAACGCATCATTGATGAGGTGAAAAAGGTCTTACCTGTTGAACCGCATATGATGTAACCACAAAAAAGCTGATGATCCATGATCATCAGCTTTTTCATTTTGTCAGCGGGCAAGCCAGCCGCCGTCTACTGCTAAAATATGTCCATTGACATAATCAGAAGCGCGAGATGCCAGAAAAACAGCCGTCCCGCCGATATCATCAGCTTTGCCCCAGCGGCCGGCAGGAATCCTTTTTAAAATGTCTTCATTTCGCTTTTCATCATCCCGGATAGGCTGTGTATTGGCAGTTGATATATAGCCAGGCGCTATCGCGTTAACTTGTACGCCGGAAGCGGCCCACTCATTTGCAAACGATTTTGTTAAACCAGCAACGGCATGTTTGCTTGCTGTATAGGCTGGAACAAGAATGCCGCCTTGAAAAGAGAGGAGAGAGGCAATATTGATAACCTTCCCATGACCTCTTTTCAGCATGTGTCTGCCCGCCAGCTGGGTCAGGATAAACAAGCTGTTTAGGTTCACATTCAGCACGTTATGCCAGTTCTCTTCAGCGAAAGTGTCCGCTTTTTCCCGGTGAATAATCCCGGCGTTATTGACAAGGATGTCGATTTGCTGTGTTTCAAACAGTTCAGCCGCTGTATCCTTTATTGCATCAGGCTTACTCATATCCAATGTAAAGGAAGTGAATGTGCGGCCTTCTTGTTCCACAAGCTGCTGTGTTTCAGAGAGGCTGCTTTTATGTGATGTGCCGATAATATCAGCACCGGCGCCTGCCAGCGCTTTGGCGATTCCTTGGCCGATTCCCGTACCCGGCCCTGTCACCAGTGCCGTTTTTCCTTCTAATGAAAATGCCTCTTGCAGATAACTCATCTTATTTCAGCCCATCCATCGGCACAAGATCCATGTCCGTAAATGTGTAGTTTTCACCAGCCATCGCCCATACAAAACTGTAGTTAGATGTTCCTGCGCCAGAATGAATGGACCAGGCAGGAGAAAGGACAGCCTGCTCGTTTCCGACGACAAGGTGGCGTGTCTCATCCGGCTGACCCATGAAGTGAAAAACCTTCGAATCCTTCTCAAGATCAAGGTAGAGATAAGCCTCCATCCGGCGATCATGAACGTGTGCCGGCATGGTGTTCCAGTTATTGTTTTCGTCTAGCATCGTGATCCCCATCATCAGCTGACAGCTTTGAATGCCATCTTGATGAATGACTTTGTACAAGCTTCTTACATTTGATGCTGCTGCGTCACCGAGCCGGTCCGGTGTCAGTTCAGAAAGAGCGGCTTTTTGCGTCGGATAGCTTTGATGCGCGCCCGAGGAGACGAAGTAAAACTTTGCTGTTTCTCCGTTTAGGCTTTTAAATGCTACATCCCGATTGCCCATCCCGATATATAGAAAATCCTTTGTTTGAAGCACATATTCATCATCGCCAACTTTAACCGCACCAGGCTGGCCGACGTTAATAATACCGATTTCACGCCGTTCCAGAAAAAAGTCCGTTTTAAGAAAGTCTCCGGCATCAAGCTTCAGTTCGCTCTGTCCGGGTGCTGCACCGCCGATCACAACGCGGTCTTCATGGGAGTAATACATGGTCAGCTTATTTTCCGTAAATAAAGTATCCATTAAAAAATGACTGCGAAGCTCCTCGGTTGTAAAGCGTTTTACTTGTTCAGGGTGTACAGAGTAACGATTTTCCATTGGATTTCCCCCTTGGTTAGGATTTCAGCATCACTTGAATGAAATTTTTTGGTAACGGTTTCAAAGAAAATTTTAGGATAAATAGAGAAAAGAGTCAACGGAAATTTTGTGAATAAGCACATTATTAAAAAAATACTTTTCAATTTTAAAAAATATGGTATTCTTGTGTTGTAACGGTTTTGAAATCGGTTTCAAATTATAAGATGATACAGGAGCACTTGAATGAAAAAGAAAACAACAGGCCATATCACCATCAAAGAAGTAGCTGAATTTGCAGGAGTATCAAAATCAACTGTTTCTCGTTATATTAACGGGAAAATTGACGCAATTTCTCCTGAAAAGGTAAAAAACATAAAAAAGGCAATCACTGAATTGAATTATCGGCCGAGTAAAATGGCACAAGGTTTGAAAATAAAAAAAAGCAAATTAATCGGATTTGTTGTTGCCGACATTACAAATCCCTTTTCAGTCGCAGCATTTAGGGGAGTTGAAGAGGTTTGTGATCAATATGGCTACAGCATAATGGTGTGCAACACTGATAACAGTCCTGAAAAAGAACGGGAAATGTTGCTAAAGCTCGAAGCACACTCTGTAGAAGGGCTGATTTTGAATGCAACCGGGGAAAACAAGGATATTTTATATTCCTTTGCCGAACAGCAGGTGCCGACAGTATTAATTGACCGCAAATTGCCGGATCTGAAACTGGATACCGTAACGACTGACAACAGAAGGATAACTGAAGAGATCCTTCAGCAGATTTACAGCAAAGGGTACACAGATGTCGCGCTGTTTACCGAACCGATTGCATCCATCAGCCCTCGGGCGGAAAGAGCGGCTGTTTATCAGGAGATTGCTGCGGTGCGAAATGTGAATGGACTCAGGCGAATGTATGAAATTGACGTCAAAGACAAAGAGCAGCTTGAGAAGGCGCTGCGTTCTTTTATGAATGAGATGCCTGAGCAAAAAAAAGCGATTCTTGCTTTAAATGGGTTGATTATGCTGAAAATTATTAGCTGTATGGAAGAAATAGGGCTGCGCATTCCCGAAGATACAGGGATTGCCGGATTCGATGATACGGAATGGTATAAACTCATCGGCCCGGGCATTACAACAATCGCCCAGCCGTCACATGATATGGGCAAGACGGCGATGGAACGCGTATTAAAAAGGATTGAAGGTGACGAGGGAGCGCCTCAAACCATCGAATTAGAGGCAAAAGTCATCATGAGAAAGTCACTTTAATCCAAGGTGCCCTCAACTAAGGGGAGGTTGGGAAATGAAGCTTGATGCGATTACTTTCGGCGAATCGATGGCCATGTTTTACGCAAATGAGTACGGAGGCCTTCATGAAGCTTCCACATTCTCAAAAGGGCTGGCCGGGGCAGAAAGCAATGTGGCTTGCGGCCTGGCCAGACTTGGCTTTCAAATGGGCTGGATGAGCAAAGTCGGCAATGATCAGCTCGGAACATTTATTCTTCAGGAGCTGAAAAAAGAGGGAGTGGATGTGTCTCGCGTGATCCGGTCTCAGGATGGCAATCCAACCGGGCTGCTGCTAAAGTCCAAAGTGAAAGAAGGCGATCCTGAGGTAACCTATTACAGGAAGAACTCGGCTGCAAGCACTTTAACAGCTGCTGAATACCCAAGAGACTATTTTCAAAGCGCAGACCATCTGCATGTTACAGGTATTCCCCCGGCTTTGTCCGCCGATATGAAAGAATTCGCCTATTATGTGATGAAAGACATGAAACAGGCTGGAAAAACCATCTCATTAGATCCTAACCTAAGACCCGCACTTTGGCCTGATCAAGCTACAATGGCACATACGATTAATGATTTGGCGGGACTTGCGGATTGGTTCTTCCCTGGAATCGCAGAGGGAGAGCTATTGACTGGTAAAAAAACGCCTGAAGGCATTGCAGATTTTTATCTGAAAAAAGGTGTCAGCTTTGTCGCTATTAAACTTGGAAAAGAAGGCGCTTACTTTAAATCAAAGGAAAGTGAAGGATATACAGAAGGCTTCCGGGTTGATCAGGTTGTTGACACAGTCGGCGCCGGAGACGGATTTGCTGTCGGCGTCATCAGCGGAATTCTTGATGGCTTGCCGTACAAGGATGCAGTGCAAAGGGGTAATGCGATCGGCGCATTGCAAGTTCAGGCACCGGGGGACATGGACGGTCTGCCGACAAGGGAAAAATTAGCCGCATTTCTATCTGCTCAAAGAACAGTTCACCACAAGAAAGGGGATTGTTAATATGGAGTCCAATGTAGTAGAAAACCGTCTGAAAGAAGCCAAGCTGATTGCAGTCATTCGTTCAAAGGATAAACAGCAGGCCTGTCAGCAGATTGAGAGTTTGATAGATAAAGGGATTCGGGCAATTGAAGTCACTTATACGACACCTGGAGCTTCTGCTATTATTGAGTCCTACAGAAATCGGGAAGATGTCTTAATCGGAGCGGGCACGGTCATCACTGCGCAGCAGGCGGGAGAAGCTGCGGAAGCAGGAGCACAATTTATTGTCAGTCCGGGTTTTTCAACAGATCTTGCTGAACACCTATCGTTTATGAAGACGCATTATATCCCTGGCGTACTGACACCGAGCGAAATTATGAAAGCGTTGACATGCGGATTCACTACATTAAAGCTGTTTCCAAGCGGTGTATTCGGCATTTCTTTTATGAAAAATTTAGCGGGCCCTTTTCCGCAGGTTACTTTTATACCGACTGGCGGAATCCATCCGTCTGAGGTTCCGGAATGGCTTAAGGCAGGGGCAGGTGCCGTCGGAGTCGGAAGACAGCTGGAAAGCTGTTCAAAAGAGGATTTACAGGCTGTTTTCCAAGTGTAGCCACATAATTGTTTTTCCATAACCAGAGGATGGGAGAATATATATGAAAATCAAAGCGACAATTGAACGGGTACCTGGCGGAATGATGATTATTCCGCTGTTTCTGGGAGCAGCGCTTAATACGTTTGCGCCTGGAACAGCAGAGTTTTTTGGAGGGTTTACGGGTGCGCTTATTACAGGAACCCTTCCCATACTAGGCGTTTTTATCTTTTGCGTTGGAGCGACGATTGATTTCCGTTCTTCAGGCTATATTGCGAGAAAAGGAATTACCTTATTATTGGGAAAGATCGGGTTTGCGGCACTGCTCGGTGTGATTGCGGCTCAATTTATACCCGATGAAGGCATCCAATCCGGATTCTTTGCAGGTCTTTCTGTTCTAGCTATTGTTGCAGTGATGAATGAAACGAACGGCGGCCTCTATTTGGCGCTCATGAATCATATGGGCAGAAAAGAAGATGCCGGCGCATTCGCGTTTATCAGTACAGAATCTGGGCCTTTTATGACCATGGTTACATTCGGAGTTACCGGACTGGCTGCTTTTCCGTGGGAAACGCTGGCGGCAACAGTCATCCCGTTTTTGCTCGGCTGCATACTTGGAAATCTTGATCATGATCTGAGAGACTTATTCAGCAAGGTAGTGCCGGCAATCATTCCGTTTTTTGCATTTTCACTTGGGAACACTTTAAATTTTGGAATGCTGATTCAGTCAGGGTTATTAGGCATTTTGGTCGGTGTATCTGTTGTCATCTTATCCGGCGGCTCCTTGTATTTGCTTGATCGTTTCATTGCCCGGGGTGATGGTGTCGCGGGGGTGGCAGCTTCATCCACAGCGGGAGCGGCAGTCGCCGTGCCATACGCCTTAGCGGAAGCGAATTCTGCGTTTGCACCCGTTGCTGAATCGGCAACTGCAATCATTGCGACAAGCGTTATTGTCACCTCTTTGTTAACACCTCTGGCAACAGTGTGGGCGGATAAAAAAATCAATGCAAAAAAACGAAAAACACCGCCGCCGCCAAACAATCAAATGACGATAAACTGAGTGATGAAGGCTGCCGATAACTAGACCGGCAGCCTTTTATACAAACAATTTGACTTTCAAACACCCTTCCAGTAGCCTGTAATGGAACGGCTAGAATAGGGAGGGAATGGATATGGAGATACATACATACGAAAAGGAATTTTTTGATCTTTTAAAAAGAATCTCACATTATAGTGAAGCGGTTGCATTAATGCATTGGGACTCCAGAACAGGCGCGCCGAAAAACGGCTCAGAGGACCGTGCTGAAAGCATCGGTCAGCTTTCGACAGATATATTCAATATCCAGACATCAGATCGGATGAAGGAGCTTATTGATGCGCTTTATGAACGGTTTGATGATTTGGCTGAAGATACGAAAAAGGCTGTAGAGCTGGCAAAAAAAGAGTATGAAGAAAACAAAAAAATTCCTGAAGCAGAATACAGGGAATATGTTATTCTTTGCTCAAAGGCTGAAACAGCATGGGAGGAAGCGAAAGGAAAATCTGATTTCAGCTTGTTTGCCCCTTATTTGGAGGAGCTGGTCGAATACAATAAACGATTTATTGAATATTGGGGTTATGAAGAGCATCCTTATAATGCATTGCTTGATTTGTTTGAACCAGGTGTGACAGTCAAGGTGCTTGATCAGCTGTTTTCTGAGCTGAAA
Source organism: Bacillus sp. 2CMS4F (assembly GCF_023161785.1). NCBI lineage: Bacteria > Bacillati > Bacillota > Bacilli > Caryophanales > Bacillaceae > Bacillus > Bacillus sp. 2CMS4F. The sequence continues at coordinate 12,667 of NZ_JALNTO010000013.1, read as the reverse complement.
GAAGCGATCATTCCTCTTATCAAACAAGTGTCAGCCTCAGAGAATAAACCGGATACAAGCTTTATCAGTGAAGTGTTCCCTAAGGAAAAACAAAAAGAACTCAGCCTTTATTTCCTGCAAGAGCTCGGCTACGATTTTGACGGCGGAAGGCTTGATGAAACCGTTCATCCATTTGCGACCACAATGAACCGCGGGGATGTTCGGGTGACGACGAGATATGATGAAAAAGATTTCCGGACAGCTATTTTCGGCACAATTCATGAATGCGGTCATGCGATCTACGAGCAAAATATTGACGAAGCGCTGAGCGGGACGAATTTATCAGACGGTGCTTCAATGGGAATTCATGAATCTCAATCATTATTTTACGAGAATTTTATTGGACGCAACAAGCATTTCTGGACACCATACTATCAGAAAATACAAGAAGCGTCTCCTGAACAGTTCGGCAACATATCGCTTGATGATTTTGTTAGGGCTGTCAACGAATCAAAACCTTCATTAATCAGAGTTGAAGCGGATGAATTGACGTATCCTTTGCATATTATTATTCGTTATGAAATTGAAAAAGCGATTTTCAGCAATGAAGTATCTGTGGAAGAACTGCCTTCACTTTGGAATCAAAAATATCAGGATTATTTAGGTATTACTCCTTCTGAGGATGCAGAGGGAATCCTGCAGGATGTTCACTGGGCGGGTGGAGATTTTGGCTATTTCCCATCGTATGCACTTGGTTATATGTATGCAGCGCAGCTGAAACATAAAATGCTCGATGATCTGCCTGAATTTGATACTCTCTTGGAAAGAGGAGAGTTTCATCCGATTAAACAATGGCTGACGGAAAAAGTGCATATTCACGGAAAACGGAAAAAGCCATTAGACATTATTAAAGAAGCAACAGGTGAAGAGCTGAATGTACGCTACCTGATTGATTATTTGCAAAATAAATACTCAAATCTGTATTTATCTTAATGAAAAAGCCTGGCGTTTCAAACGTCAGGCTAATTTATTATCAAAATATTCATAAAAAACGAATGATTTTTTCAAAAAAAGAATTAAAGTTCGGAAATTTTTATTTTTGTCTATGCAAGACCTTAGAATCTTGATATAATTTGTAACAATATGATAGGAACACTCATATAATCGCGTGGATATGGCACGCAAGTTTCTACCGGGCACCGTAAATGTCCGACTATGAGTGAGCAATGAGACCGGACGTGTACGGTTTTTTGTTATTTCAGCATTGCTTGCTCTTTGTTTTGAGCGGGTAATGCTTTTTTTATTATCTAAACGGAGGTATGACAGGATGGAAGCACTGAAACGAAAAATAGAGGAAGAGGGCGTCGTTTTATCAGATCAGGTATTGAAAGTGGATGCTTTTTTAAATCATCAAATTGATCCGCTGCTCATGAAGAAAATCGGTGACGAGTTTGCCGCCAGATTTGAAAAAGACGGAGTAACAAAAATTGTTACAATCGAATCATCCGGAATTGCTCCGGCCGTAATGGCTGGTTTACAAATGGGTGTGCCAGTCGTATTCGCGAGAAAACATAAGTCTTTAACGCTCACTGACAATTTGCTGACATCGTCTGTTTATTCCTTTACGAAGCAAACAGAAAGCCAAATTGCAGTATCAGGAAATCATCTGTCAGATCAAGACCGCGTTTTGATTATTGATGACTTTTTGGCAAATGGACAAGCCGCACTTGGGCTGGTATCGATCGTACAGCAAGCTGGAGCTTCTGTCGCGGGACTTGGCATTGTCATTGAAAAATCGTTTCAGCCGGGAAGAGAAGAACTTGTGAAGCTTGGCTATCGGGTGGAATCTTTGGCAAGAATTGAATCTTTAGAAAAAGGAAAAGTATCCTTTGTACAGGAGGTTCGTTCATGAAAAACGGATTCGGCAAAACGCTGTCACTAGGGATCCAGCATGTACTCGCCATGTACGCCGGCGCCATTGTCGTTCCCCTGATTGTGGGGAAGGCGATGGGGCTGACGGCGGAGCAGCTGACCTACTTGGTGTCGATTGATATTTTTATGTGCGGTGTTGCTACACTTCTCCAAGTTTGGAGCAATCGGTTTTTCGGCATCGGGCTTCCAGTTGTGCTTGGCTGCACATTTACCGCTGTGTCACCAATGATTGCGATAGGCTCCGAATATGGGGTTTCCGCCGTTTATGGAAGTATTATCGCTTCAGGTATTCTTGTGATTCTCATTTCTTTTTTCTTTGGAAAACTGGTCTCGTTTTTTCCGCCTGTCGTTACAGGTTCTGTCGTTACCATCATTGGCATTACGCTTATGCCGGTGGCCATGAATAATATAGCCGGCGGGGAAGGCAGTCCAGACTTCGGTGATCTTTCTAATCTCGCTCTGGCTTTTATCGTTTTGAGCATCATCGTGCTTCTCTACCGTTTTACAACAGGATTTATCAAGTCCATCTCCATTTTGATCGGTATTTTGATCGGGACATTTATTGCGTATTTTATGGGGAAAGTTCAGTTTGATCATGTTTCAGACGCTGCCTTTGTGCAAATGATTCAGCCGTTTTATTTCGGCACACCGTCTTTTCATGCGGCCCCTATCATTACAATGTCCATCGTTGCCATCGTCAGCCTTGTGGAGTCAACGGGCGTTTACTTTGCTTTAGGCGATCTGACCAACCGCCGTCTGTCAGAAAAGGACTTATCCAGAGGATATCGTGCAGAAGGACTGGCTGTTTTGCTGGGCGGTATATTTAACGCATTTCCTTACACTGCATTTTCTCAAAACGTCGGTCTTGTCCAGCTGACAGGAATCAAGAAAAATACAGTGATTGTGGCGACAGGCGTGCTTCTAATGGCTTTTGGCCTGTTTCCCAAAATTGCTGCTTTTACGACCATCATTCCATCTGCCGTGTTAGGCGGAGCGATGGTGGCCATGTTTGGAATGGTCATTGCTTATGGCGTCAAAATGCTCAGCCGAATTGATTTTGCAAAGCAGGAAAATCTGCTGATCGTTGCCTGCTCAGTGGGGCTTGGGCTCGGTGTAACAGTTGTGCCAGACATATTTAAACAGCTTCCAAGCGCCTTAACGCTTCTTACAACAAACGGCATTGTTGCCGGCAGCTTTACAGCTGTTGCCTTGAATATGATATATAATATGTTTTCGAAAACTGAAAAAACAGAACAGAAAGCTGATGTCAATCAGCAAAAAACAGCAGTGTAAACTCCGCTTCGGCGGAGTTTTTTTGCATATAAAAAAGAAAGTTGCGGCACAATGTATGCTAAGAGGTGATCATATGGCGTTTGTTTTGTCGATCGGGACAAGTCTTCCTGAGAATGATGTGAATCAAGAAAAGGCGGCGGAGTTTGCCAGATATATGTTTCAGCATTCCTTTAAAGATATAGAACGGCTGTTAACCTCCTTTAAAAATGGGCAAATTGAATCGAGACAATTTGTGAGACCGATTGAATGGTATAAAGAAGGGCACAGCTTCGAAGAAAAAAATCAAATTTATATAGAGGAAACACTCAGGCATAGCGTCAGTGCTGTTCAAACGTGTCTCGCAAATGCAGCTTATCTTCAAGAACCCATTCCTTATGAAAAAGTGGATGCTGTTTTTTTCGTCTCCAGCACGGGCCTTTCCACACCAAGCATTGAGGCGCGGCTGATGAATGAACTCCCGTTTTCTCCTTATACGAAGCGAATTCCGCTTTGGGGACTTGGCTGTGCAGGAGGGGCGAGCGGGCTTGCGCGCGCTGCTGAGTACTGCAAAGCGTATCCGGAGGCTTTTGTTCTTGTCATTGCTGCTGAGCTGTGCAGTCTGACATTTCAGCCTGAAGATAAAACGAAAAGCAATTTGATCGGCACATCACTTTTTGGCGACGGCATTGCAGCGGCATTATTATGCGGGGAGAAGGCGGACCGCCGGCTGACAAAGCTGCAGCTTTTGCCGAATATATCGGATTCGCAATCTGTATTGATGAAACAATCTGAAGATGTTATGGGCTGGGACTTTACCGATCAAGGTTTCAAAGTCATTTTTTCAAGGGATATTCCGACTTTGGTTGAAAAATGGCTGAAGACAAATGTCCAGGCTTTTTTGAATGGACATCAGCTTTCATTCAGCGATATTACGGTCTTTCTGGCTCATCCAGGCGGAAAAAAAGTCATTGATGCATACATTAAATGTCTTGACCTGTCACCTGAGCAGCTTGCGTCTTCGCAAACTATCCTTAAAAAACACGGAAATATGTCATCAGCCACAATTCTGTATGTGATCGACCACCATCTGCAGAACGGAAGCAAAAACGAAGCAGAACGGGGTCTGATCGGTGCATTGGGGCCGGGATTTTCATCAGAATTGCTGCTGTTCAGCTGGGAAAAGGGGGCATAACTCATGTTTTGGATGCTAATCACTGTGCTCACTGCTCAAAGAGTAGCGGAAATGGCTGTAGCGAGACGAAACGAACAAAAGGTGAAAAAACAAGGTGCGATAGAGTGCGGAGAGGGTCATTATCCGTATATCATCACCATGCACATTCTATTTTTTCTGTCTTTAATTGCCGAAGTACTGCTGCTGCACAAACAGCCTTCAAACTGGTGGTCAGGCATAGCAGCGGCTATATTGGCAGTACAGGCGATTCGATATTGGGCGCTTTGTTCCTTGGGGGCATACTGGAATACAAAAATTCTTGTTGTTCCGGGTGCTGAACTTGTCAAAAAAGGGCCTTACAAATGGCTGAAGCACCCAAACTATACGGTTGTCGTATTAGAAATCATCCTGATTCCGCTCTTGTATCAAGCGTACTTTACCATGTGTCTGTTTTCACTTTTAAATGCCGTTATGCTGTCTGTCAGAATACGTGCAGAGGAGCAAGCATTACGAGAATATACAGCAAAATAGAGATTGAATATCATTCTCATCCATGTTAGAATGAACTTGAAAAAGATTCTCAATCAGGATGGTGAAGCAAATGACAATGCTGTTTTTGCTTGGGGCAGTTTGTACATATAGTGTATTAATCGGTTTTGTATTGAAAGGAATCTCTAATAAATCTGTTTAAAGAATCTGGAACTTGTAAAAAAGTTGCAGATTTTCTTTTATAGAAGCTGCCGTCTTCGGCAGCTTTTTTCTATTCTCTTAAAGAAATTTGGGTCATTCTTGTGTAAAATGGAAGTGGGATTTATTCAGATCTTTCAAAAAAGATTCATAATTGAAACGGCACAAAGGGGTTCAGACTTATGACAGAACGCAGCAGACAAGAACTTTTGTACAAAACTGGGGCACTTTATGAACAATTGATTGAGAACCAGGATGAAAAAAGGGCGGCTAAACTGGCTTCAGTTGTTAAGAAAGCCGCAGATGAAGAAATTTATATCGCGTTTACAGGGCATTATTCAGCGGGGAAATCGTCATTGCTGAACTGCCTGTTAATGGAGAATATTCTGCCGACAAGTCCAATTCCGACCAGCGCTAACCTTGTTGTAATCAGAAACGGAGAAAAGCGTGTTCGTCTTCATACAACAGACGGAGCGTGTGCGGAGCTGGAGGGTGCCTATCATAAAGACAAGGTGCAGCAATATTGCAAGGATGGGGAGCAGATTGAAACCGTAGAAATTTTTGACCGGTATACTGAAATCGAACCAGGAGTTGCGTATATTGATACCCCCGGGATTGACTCAACAGATGAGGCTCATTTTTTATCGGCGGCATCTATTCTTCACCAGGCAGATGCGCTGTTTTACGTCGTACACTATAACCATGTCCACTCTGAGGAAAATGTACTGTTTCTTAGGTCAATCAAAGACAGCATTCCGAATGTCTATTTTATCGTTAATCAAACTGACAGACATGATGAGACTGAGACACGCTTTGAAGATTACAAAGCGCAAGTGGAGGAGATGCTTTGTCAAGAAGGCATTCCAAAGGATGCACTCTTTTTTACGTCGGTGACGGAACCGAATCACCCATTCAATCAAATCGGTATCCTGCGAAAAGAGTTAAAAAGAATTGAACAGCAGTCAAAAAGAAATTTGCATTCCATTACTGAACAAAAAGTACAGAATTTACTGAGAGAGCACACAGAGATGCTCATGAAAGAGGATACGGACAGTCCAAGTTCTGGAGAACAGCTTGAAAAGCAAGCACGTCTGGTCGATTCCCTGCAGCTTCAATCAACCGAAGCAGCAAATAAACCGATTGAGGCAGAAAGCACGATGCAGGAGGAAATCAATCGAATTTTAAAAAACGCTAATTTGACGCCTTTTGAAATGCGTGAACTGGCAGCAGCTTACTTAGAATCACGTGAGCCCTCTTTTAAGACCGGTTTTTTCTTTTCTAAAGCAAAGACTGCACAGGAAAGAGAAAAAAGGAGAAATGAGTTTTTCTCTGATGTGAAAAAAAGAACGGAAGCTGAAGCGGATTGGCATATCATTGATATTTTGCATAAACTCGCCAAGGGATTTGGTATTCAATCAGCTGAAAGTGAAAAGCTGATCCAGGCTTATCGCACGCCGCTTCATATTGATATCATTGAACGCGCAGTCAAGCAAGGTGCAGCATTTTCTTCTGAATATGTCTTGCAATATACAAAAGATTTGGCAGAGCTGATCCGTAAAGAGGCGAAAGCTGAAGCGTCAGACATCATCAAAACACTTACCGCCACGGTAAAAGAGAGTGCTTTTATAGTACAGGAATCGATCAATGGCCGGCTCGCGCAGGAATCGGAAAAGCTGGCTTATCTTCAGGAACAGGCCAGTCATGAACAACATGCCCGTGAGAAAGCCGACCGGATGTGGGCGATCTGGGAAGAGAAGCCTGCAAGCCCAATAAACATAGATACGGACTGGTTTAGAACGAAGAAAAAAAAGGTCGAGGCTCCAGAACAGAAACAAAGCCAAGCACAGCATATAAAGCAGCAACCGCTAAAAACAGAAGTGAAAAACGGGAAAGAGCTGCCGCTTCAAGAACAGATAAAACGCTTTTACACACTGTCGGATCTATTGGGCGGATATCGTATGCTGTCCAAACAAACCTCAGCTTTTCGTGAAAGGATTAAAAGGCTGGAAGACCGAAAATTTACACTTGCTCTATTTGGCGGATTCAGTTCAGGAAAATCCTCATTTGCCAATGCGCTGGTTGGTGAAAGAGTGCTGCCGTCATCACCGACACCGACAACAGCAACGATTAACAAAATAACGAAACCGGTAAACGGCAAATCCCACAAAACAGCGGATGTCATTTTTAAGACGGAGGATGACATAACAACTGAAATCATGCAGCTCACAGGAATGCAAGAGGAACCACAAGGACGGTCATTTGCGGATAAATGGAAAAAGGCAATCAAAAAAGAGCGTCTGCAAGAAGAAAAAATCAACATGATCAGTCATTTCCTGCTTGCATATGAAAAATATCAGCAATATATTCAGGCCCAAAAGATATTAACGATTCCGCTCTCCGAATTAAAACCGTATGTAGCTGAGGAGACAACGGCTTGTGCTGTAAAGGAAGTGACCGTTTATTATAAAAGCCCGCTGACTGAAAAAGGGATTACGATCGTTGATACACCTGGAGCCAGCAGTCTGAATAAACGGCATACAGAACTTGCGTTTCAATATATCAAGGATGCCGATGCGTTTTTTTACATGACCTATTATCAGCATTCTTTCTCGAAAGGAGACCGCTCATTTTTACGGAAGCTGGGACTCGTGAAAGAATCGCTCAGCATGGATAAAATGTTTTTTGTCATTAATGCCGCTGATCTTGCGAAAGATAAAGCAGAGCTCGAAACGGTCACGGATTATGTCAGATCAGAGCTTTTAAAAGAAGGAATTCATGATCCGCAGCTCTTTTACGTGTCAAGTAAAGAAGAGCTTTTAGGAAAACCGGAAACATATCATAATCAGTTCTCAAAAGCAAGAGCACATTTAGACCAGTTTATTGAGGTCGATGTAAAGAAAGCGGCTGCGGTCCAGCTTAGCTCAGAAGCAGACAAACTATGTGAGACGGTCTTACAGCTTCATCAATCTCAGCATCAGTCCAAAGAAGAAAAGGAAGCGCAAAAAAAGCGCCTTCTGTTATCGTTTGAGCGGGCAGCTGCTGATATCAAGGAACGCCGCAATTCAGAAACCATTATTGAGAAAGTAAAAAAGGATACAAGGGAGCAGCTTTATCACATTACACAGCGTTTGTCCTTTTTTGCGAATGATTTGTTAAAAGCAGCGTTTCATCCGGGTCTTCAAAATGGAGATTGGAAAAAGAATATCAGTGCGGCGATGAAAAGCGCATTACATGATTATCAATTTGAATATATTCAGGAGATCAAAACGCTCGACATTCGAATGAGCGGTTTCATCGAACGGCATATCACTGAAGAGTGGCTGGAAAGCTGTCAAAAAACATTGGATGAAGACGGATATTTCTCCATTTATGCGGATGATCGGCTTTCTAACAGCATACAGCTCAAAGAAGTTGAACCTGAGATCGATGAACGTGCCTTTGAACAGGAACAAAAACAAATCAAATCTCCGAAGCAGTTTTTTGAACAGAAAGGAAAAGTAGGCTTCATTGAAGCAGCGCGGACGAAGCTTATGAAAATAACGGAGGCCTGGATTAAAAGTGAAGAAGAAAGCCTTATATCTCATTATGCTGAATATGTCAGACACCAGCAGTATGGAATGGCGGAAAAAGCATTGGCGCAAATAGAGGGCCAAAGAGATACGTATGTAAAAGGATACGCAGAGGGGGAACATGTGAAAGAGATAGAAGATGCATATCAAGCATGTATTTCTTGGCAGAGAACAGGCGATACAATCAAAATGTAAAAATTCAGTTGGCTTGCATTTCAAGTCATGTTAGACTAAATAGAAAAAGCGAGATGAACGATTGATGTCAGAGGTACATAAAGCAATTTCTGCACATTCTGCAAAACAGCACGAGCATATTAAAACATTTATGCAGCTTGAACACCTTCGTGAAATGGCGATTGAAGAAGCTGTTGCGAAATGCAAAAACGATGAGCCATTTTCAACAGATGCCATTAATGAAATTACAGAAAAGATGAATCAGCTGGCCAAGAAAGGCATCGTACCGACTAGACGTCTGGTATCAAAAGAAATGGTCAAAGAATACGTCAGCCGCACATAAGCTGGATGATCCTGCCTCGAGTGCAAATCCTCCGTTACGCGCATACTATATGTATCCGACGTAAGGGGGGATTTATGTTGGGCAGAACAAAGCTGGGTAACAGAAATGCGCAGGCCAATAACAATGCCAAAAAGAAAAACGGGTTTCAAACCCATTTCGACTCTTACGCAGGACGCGAAGCTGAAAAGCTGATTGCCAGCAATAAAAGACACAACGATTAATTTAACCGCAAAACAGTATCTCTATCCAGAGATGCTGTTTTTTATTTTCGCGGCACTTATGGTAAAATAGATTGACTGATAGACAAAGGAGTTATCATATGAAAAATAAATTATTGCTTGTTGACGGCATGGCTCTATTATTCAGGGCATTTTTCGCCACAGCCGTGCATCGCAACTTTATGATAAATGACAGCGGGGTTCCGACAAACGGCGTTAACGGATTTTTGAAGCATTTAATCACAGCCGTGGAAACATTTCAGCCTACACATGTTGTATGCTGCTGGGACATGGGCAGCAAAACGTACCGGAATGATCTGTTTCAGGATTATAAGGCGAACCGAAGCCAGCCGCCGGTTGAGCTGATCCCGCAATTTGATCTGGCAAAGGAAGCGGCCGCTGAACTAGGCATCATGAATATTGGCCTTGCCGGGTACGAAGCGGATGATTGTATTGGAACACTTGCAGCTTTGTTTTCTGAAGAAACGGATATTACGATCGTAACAGGCGACAGGGATTTACTTCAGCTGTTAACGGACGAAGTAAGCGTTGCGCTGCTCCAAAAAGGAATCGGCAATTATAAAATGTATACAAAAGATGTATTTTACGAAGAAACAGGTGTCCTGCCCAAGGCTTTAATTGACATCAAGGCGCTGATGGGCGATTCCAGTGATAATTATCCCGGAGTAAAAGGCATTGGAGAAAAAACCGCGTATAAACTGATTCGTGAATACGAAACAATTGACCGCTTGCTGGAGAATCTGTCTCTTCTTCCAAAGGGACAGCAGGGGAAAATTCAGCAAGGTTTAAGCGACCTGGAAATTTCGAGGAAGCTTGCTGAGATTAACTGCTCTGTGCCGTTAGCCTGTACGCTGACAGAAGCCGTTTTTACATTGAATATGGAGCAGGCGGCTGTCATGCTTCGCCGCCATCAGATCAAAGGAATAGAGCGTATGCTTGAAAAACTGAACGCTAGAGAGATCGTTTAAGATCTTCTCTAGCGTTTTGTATTGCTTTTTTTAGCTCTTTCCTCAAGCTCTGTTTTAGGGTCATTATGTGTATTTCCTTCTAAATCGCCTTGCGGGGAAACACCGCCGGTCAGCCGGCCCTTATCTTTCTTTTTCATGTTTGTTCACCTCATCAATAGCATGAACCATTCTAATTCTTATCATTCATCCGAATCGCTTCTTTTGCCAGCTGGTCGGCTTTTTGGTTTTGCTTTCCCGGAATCCATTTGATGAAAAAAAGAGGGAAGGCCATTTTTAATCGGATGATTTCTTCGACAAATGACTGAAACGCTTTATTTTTCACGATTTCAAGATCGGCTGCGCGTTCCACGATATCCGAGTCAGTTCGAAAGGAGACCGATTGATACCCGCGCGCTGCACACAGTTTCATGCCTTCAATTAACGCCAGAAATTCCGCTTCCTGATTGGTATGCATTCCGATTGGAATCGAGAAAGATTCTGCTTTTCCTTCATGTTTGATAAAAATGCCGATGCCGGAAGGCCCTGGATTACCGGCGCTCGCTCCGTCAACATATATTTCTGTAGGCATCATGTACTCCTTTCGTCACTGGGAATCATTTTTTTCGCCGCATAAGCATATGGCAGCGAAATCAGAGATACCGCAAACTTAATCAAATATGTAGAAATAAAAATATGAAGCCAAACATCCGCCGGATATGTGCCGAAAAAAGCGACTCCGGTAAAAATGAATGTATCAAACAGCTGGCTGACTGCTGTACTGCCGCCGTTTCTCAGCCATAGAAGCCGATCGGAAGGAAATATCCTTCTAATTGCCGAATATACATAAACATCCAGTGTTTGGCTGAAGATAAAGGCAAGCAGACTTCCCAAAGCAACTCTCGGGAGAAAACCGAAAATCGTTTCCAGCGCTGTTTGTGAAATATCGCTTGAAGCGGGTTCGAAAAGCAGAACGCCCTGCATAACAAAAGTCAGTGTCAGGAGAGTCGAAAACCCGAGCCATACAGCTTTTCTCGCTTCAGCTGGCCCATATTTTTCATTCAGCACATCTGTAGCAAAAAAGATTGTGCCGTACATCACATTCCCGAGCGTTGCTGTTAAGCCAAACAGCTCAACCGTTTTGACGACTTGAAGGTTGGCACAGACTGTTGCAAAGCCGATCCACACAAATAAACCCATTTTGCCAAATCCTTTATAAAATAAAAGAACAATGATAAAATGAATGATCGCAAAAAAGATCCAAAAAGAGTTATTAAACAAAATGAAGAAGCTTCCTTTCCGGGTTAAGAATGGTTTGATTATAGCACAAGCCCGGCAACTAATGAATGGTAAGGTGATTATATTGAATCTCAGACCGCACATGAAAATAGAAGCAAAAGGGACGGGGCCTGTCTCGTTTTTGGGCGAAAACTGGCTGACTGTTCAGGAAGCACGTATGCTCGCGAGGGAACTCGGCCGTTTTCCTTATATGAAGGAACTTGAATTCGAAGATGAGAAGGGCGGCGTCTGGACACTGAAGGAATTAGAAAAGCTGACTGAGGAGCTTGCGCATGAACCTGATGACATTACCGTTTATTTTGACGGCAGTTTCGATAAGGAAAGCCAGCTGGCCGGGCTCGGAATCGTCATTTATTATACATTGGGAGGGACGCGCCACCGCTTAAGAAAAAATAAAAGCTTCCGTCTGAAAACCAATAACGAAGCTGAATATGCCGCTCTTTATGAAGCGATTAGAGAAGTAAGAGAGCTCGGAGCTAGCAGAAATTCAATCACGATCAGAGGGGACTCTCTTGTTGTGCTGAATCAGCTTGACGGCAGCTGGCCTTGCTATGATCCCTCCCATAATGAATGGCTGGATAAAATAGAAGCGCTTCTTGAGTCACTAAAGCTGAGTCCGACATACGAAACGATACAGCGAAAAGAAAATCAGGAAGCTGATGGCCTCGCAAAAAAAATCCTATCTCATCAATTCGTAGAAAGCCACATGAAATTAGACTGTAACGGAGATGACAATATTGGATAAGAAAGCTATATATAAGGAACTGACAGAACTGCAAGATGAATATTGCAAAGACTGTTTTATTAAGAAGCAGTTTCGCAAGGAGTTTGGCAAAACATATGCACATTCATTTTGTATCAATAAATGTACAGTGGGGGAAAAGCTTAAATCATATGGAGATGTCTTAACCAAGCACTAAAAAATAAAACCGCAGCTTCTGCGGTTCAGCTTGTAGAGAAAACGATGTTTTTTCTACAAGCTTTTTTGTTTCTTTAGATGCTTATTGTATTTTAGATACAGAAAAAGGCTCCCACATATCTATCCCTGCTTGGATAGG
>NZ_JALNTO010000012.1:0-129339 GCF_023161785.1 Bacillus sp. 2CMS4F | reverse complement strand
TTTCTTTTATTTTATTACATGAGAATGGATATTTTAAGAAAAAATAAAGGCTGTCGAGATTTTCTCGACAGCCTGAACCGCAGCTTCTGCGGTTTTATTTTTTAAATTCATCCAGCTGATGCTGGCAGGCATCTAATAGCTGCTGTTGCTGCTGTACAAATTCAGGATCATCAAGAGCTGCCAGTTCTTGAGACAGTGAAAGCTCTCTGGCGTCCTCGATGGCTTGGTATGCGGAATTGAGTAATGTTGAGCTTCGGCCTCTTGTGGCGGCGCCGGTCGTTTTCTGCGCTGTTTCCACCGCTAGCTCCAGCTGCCGTTTATCGGTAAATCCAGTCTGATCCTCTTCATGAAATTCTGAGTTCACAAAAAAACACCTCCGCAATTATTTTGCAGAGTTTTTTAAAATTTATGTGCCAAAATAGAAAATAAAATAATAAATAAGCCGATATAACTATTGAACCTGAATGAATAGGTCTGTTTTACTATTTGAGGTATCTTGGTAGAGAAGGGGAGCACAGCTATGGATGATAAAGACTTAAAATCGATCCTTCACAAAACATTTATAGAAATATACAATGATTTAGAAGAACTTGCGGATATTGCGAAAAAAGGAAAGCCGTCAATGGAAAAGCATATTGAAGAGATTGAGCAGAGGTGCAAACAAAACATTTTAGCGATCGAAATTCAGATGAAAATCAAATAGGAGAGGCATTTGCCTCTCCTCTATTTGTCAACTTATATTGAGTTTAGAGTTTTACAACATTAGAAGCTTGAGGTCCACGATTACCTTCGACAATTTCAAAAGAAACTTCTTGTCCTTCTTCTAATGATTTGTATCCTTCTCCTTCGATAGCTGTGAAGTGAACAAATACATCGTCTCCGCCTTCAACTTCAATGAAGCCGAATCCTTTTTCGTTGTTGAACCATTTTACTTTACCGTTTTGCATATTGCTTAATTCCTCCTAGTACTGTAGCACCTATGTGCTAAAAAAAATTTTGTACCATTTAACTTTGTTTCGTTGTTAAATGATGGTTCAACTATACACCATCTGGCAGCACGCGTCAAGTTGCGAAACTGCTTATTTTTCAAAAAAAGGGCAAGTTTCTCAAAAAAATGTAACCGCTTTTACGAAAAGATGAATGCGAATAAAAAGAGCACACGATTTTTCGTGTGCTCCTGCAAGAACATCAGTTAAGAAAGCGCCTTGGCTTTTTGTTTGGTCGTCATCATTTCTGATTCCTTCAAAATATCCTCCAAAATCACTTCAGAGGAGTGTGCCAAATGAAGACTCTTAATGTTTTTCTTCATTCGCTGTAAGGTATCTTCATCTGAAAGAAGGGAGGTGACAGACTCGAGAATCTCTTCATGCCGGTTCACGACAATGGCAGCTCCGCGGTCCTCAAAGAAATTTGCATTTTCTTTTTCTTGTCCGGGCACTGGTTTGTACAGAATGACAGGCACGCCGATAGCAGTGGCTTCTGTCAAAGTAATGCCGCCTGGTTTTGTAATCATGCAATCTGTGACCCGGAAGAGCTCGTCAATTCGCTCTACATAGCCGAGAACTTTTAAGTTATCGCCGTTTTCTGCTTCAAGTATGCTCAAGGATTCTTTTAAAGCCGTATTTTTTCCGCATACGACCACCACTTGCACCTGATCATCCATAACAAGGTTTTCGCACAGCTCTTTTACGTTCTTTAATACACCGTGTGCGCCAGCCATGATGAGCAGCACTTTTTTATCAGGCGAAAGATCGTACTTTTTATAAATCGGCTCAACCGGCAGCGATTCTTCAAATTGAGGCCTGATCGGAATTCCCGTAATTTTCACGTTGCTGGGATGGGTCCCGATCTCAATCAGTTTTTCCTTCACATAATCTGTCGCCACATAATATTTATCCACATTTTCGTGAACCCAAATTTTATGAAGACAAAAATCAGTCATGACGTTGAAGGTAGGAATAACTCTTCCTGTTCTCCGTCTGTATTCGGGTACGACGATCATCGGAAATGTATTAATAATGATGTCGGGCTGATGTTCCTCGACAAGTTCGCCCAATCGTTTATTTCCCATTTTAAAGTAAATATTAAATTTACGTTTATTATAGATTTTGTCAACTCCGTAATAAAACAAACGATAAAACTGTTTTCCGATTGAGAAGCTTTTTAAATAAAGGTACTGAGTTACCTCTGAAACAATCGGATTTGACTCTTGATACAAATTAGAAACTGTTACATGCTGAAAGCCGAGACGTACACATTGTTCATAAAGCGTTTTGGCTACCTGTACATGTCCATTTCCGTAATTTGCAGTCAAAATTAATACTCTTTTATTGGTATTCAAGTAAATTCACCTCAATGTAATCAACAACAAGCAAGCTTCATGCATCGTAAGGAGTTATTGTCTATACATAAACATAACACAAATACATAATCGAATTATTAATGCAGTGAAAAAATTAAGCTAATTTTAAAAGATTCGGATTCCAGTATTTTTAATTTTTGTTATACGCATACTGAATCAGATGTATTTTATCATATTTTTTGCTCAGCGTATCACTTTAAAAAGAAAAATTAGTCCCATTCATAAGGAGTTTCTTGGTAAACATAATAATTAAGCCAGTTCATAAACAATAATGTCGCATGTGCTTTCCAGCGATTGACAGGTTCTTTGCTGTCTTCTGCGAAATAATGTTTCGGCGCCTCGACAGTCGAAAGGTTTCGTTCCAGATCTCTTTCATACTCTTGAAGCAACGTATTTGTATCATATTCAGGGTGTCCTGTTAAAAAGACTTGTTTTTCGTCTTTTGACACAATTAAGCAAACCCCAGCTTCCTTTGATGCAGTAAGAATGTTTAACTCGGGCACTGCTTGCAGTTGTTCCATATTTATATCTGTATGCCGGGAATGCGGCACGTAGTATAGCTCGTCAAAACCTCTTACCAATCTTTCGTGCTTGGAAAGAACAGTATGTTCAAACACACCAAAGATTTTTTTCGGCATTTCAGTTTTTTCCACGCCGTAATGATAATACAAACCTGCCTGAGCACCCCAGCAAATATGCAAGGTTGACGTGACATTCGTTTTGCTCCATTCCATAATCTCTTTGAGCTCTTCCCAATAAGAAACATCTTCAAACGCCAAATGCTCGATCGGCGCACCGGTGATGATCATGCCGTCAAATTTCTTATGACGGATATTGGAGAATGTCGTATAAAACTCATCAAGGTGTTCCCTTGCTGTATTTTTCGGTGTATGAGTGCTTGGGATTAAAAATGTAAAATGAACCTGCAAAGGCGAATTCCCAAGCAGTCTGAGCAGCTGAGTTTCCGTTTGGATTTTTTTCGGCATTAAATTTAAAATAATAATTTTCTGCGGCCGGATATCCTGATGAAATGCTCTGCTTTCATCCATTACAAAGATATGTTCACTCTCAAGCACCTGTTTTGCCGGCAGGTGTGTAGGTATATTAATAGGCAACGTGCCACCTCCATCATTTCCCCGTTAATTTTCTTCATTATAGGAATTTTCCCGCCAATTTTCAATCTATCTATAAGGGTTTGAAGGGGAACAGCAGAAAATACTATATAATAAACGCAAACACATGACTTTTGGTTTCACTGTAATGAGTTTTCCAGGTGTCATGCAATAAATAGAATAATAGCACCTTCTCAAGAGATGTTTCTGTTCATAGAAAAATGATTAATGAGGGAAGAACATCCGTTGAACACGATGTCTGTACAAATGAACAGCTGGCCAATTGATAAACCTAGAGCTTCCGTTTTGTTTTGAAACAGGAAAAAAGGTAAAATAATCACAGCACTCAGGTTCATTAGGAGGGAATTTCAATGTCTATATACAATATGAGGGTCCGCACCATTACAGGCAAAGACATGACACTTCAGCCATTTGCCGGAAAGGTGTTGTTGATTGTTAACACAGCCAGTAAATGCGGTTTTACTCCTCAATTTAAGCAGCTTCAGGAGTTGTATGATACATACCAGCCGGAGGGCCTGGAGATTTTAGGGTTTCCCTGCAATCAATTTATGAATCAAGAGCCTGACGACGAGGAAGGCATACAGGAATTTTGCAAAACTAATTACGGTGTGACGTTTCCCATGTTTTCAAAAGTCGAGGTGAACGGAAAAAATGCCCACCCGCTTTTTGCGTATTTGACAGACAATGCGAAAGGCATGCTTGGAACAAAGGCAATCAAATGGAATTTCACTAAATTTGTAGTGGACAGAAACGGAGAAATAGCCGGCCGCTATTCACCAAACACAAACCCGAAAGAACTGGAAGACGTTATTGCGAAGTTATTAGGACAATAAAGAGGGTGTTTTGGTGCGGGATCGAAAACTGATGCAGACAGAGCAAATCAGGACATGGGTCAAATCTGTTCTGAGCGGTGAAAGCACGGGCCATGATTGGCTTCATGTGTCAAGAGTTGCAGAGCTTGCTTTATATATTGGAAAAAAGGAAAATGCGGATTTGTTCGTCGTTGAAGCGGCAGCCTTGGTTCATGATTTGATTGATGTGAAGCTGCCTGACGCAATCAGGCTTTCAGTCAGCGAGGTGGACGAGCAGCTGGTTTCTTTAGGAGCCGGAAAAGATGAGGCTGAAAGAATTATTCACATTATTACTAGAATGTCCTTTCGGGACAGGGAAAAGCTCGGAAAAGAACCGCTTTCACTTGAGGGGAAAATCGTACAGGATGCTGACAGGCTGGATGCAATCGGCGCAGTTGGTATAGCACGGACGTTTATGTTTGCGGGAGCAAAGGGACATAGCCTTTATGGAAATGATAAGAGTGCCTATGCCCACTTTTTCAGCAAGCTGCTGCTCCTAAAAGATATGATGAATACAGATGCCGCAAGAGAAGTGGCTGACGAGAGGCATAAATTTATGCTTCATTTTGTCAGTCAATTAGGAAAAGAAATTCCCGGAATTGATATTGAAACATCGTAATAGAAGGCGCGGGGCGACTATGTTAGAATAAGTCACAGATAGGCTATAGGAGGACAATCATGAAGATAAAATCAATTGAACCGACGCCAAGCCCGAATACAATGAAGGTCATCTTAACGGAAGAGCTTCCGGCGGGCAAAAGCAATAATTATAAACCGGATCAGGCAGAAGGCGCCCCGCGTGTTGTCGTGGAAATCCTAAATATTGAAGGAGTTAAAGGGGTATATCACGTTGCCGACTTTCTTGCGGTTGAACGGAACGCCAGATATGACTGGAAAGACATTTTACCGCAAGTCCGGACGGCATTTGGAATGGAGAGCGCTGAGAGTGCAGAAAACCGCTCGGATCAGGAGTCATTTGGAGAAGTGAAAGTTTTTGTGCAGATGTTCAGCGGAATTCCTATGCAAGTCAAATTGACAGATGGTGAGCGTGAAGAGCGGTTCGGGCTTCCTGACCGTTTTCAGCAGGCGATCTTAAAACTCAGATCTGAAGCGTCAAATGTTGTGTTTGAACGAGCTTGGAAAGAACAAGGCGTCAGATTCGGCGATTTTACTGAAATCGGCCATGACGTGACAGAAGAGCTTCAGGCCGCTTACAGTGATGAAAGGCTGAAACGGCTAACGGAAGCAGCGGCCCAAGGTAAAGGCGAAACGAAACAAACGGCACAGCGCAAAGCCTATAAAGTAACGCTTGACATGCTGGATGATGAGGATTGGAAGCAGCGGTACGCACACTTGGAGCAGATGGATCCAAAAGAAGAGGACATCCCCGTTTTGCAAAAAGCATTGGATGATCCGAAGGTGTCCATCAGAAGACAGGCTGTTGTGTATTTGGGAATGATTGAATCACCTGATGTTCTTCCTCTATTGTATAAGGCGCTTGAGGATAAGTCTGTATCGGTGAGAAGGACGGCTGGAGACTGCCTGTCTGATATCGGCGATCCTCAAGCCATCCCTGCGATGATAAAATCGTTAAGCGACTCAAGCAAGCTGGTCCGCTGGCGCGCCGCTATGTTCCTTTACGAAGTCGGTGATGAAAGTGCCATAGAAGCTTTGCGGGCTGCTGAAGATGATCCGGAATTCGAAGTCAGCCTTCAAGTGAAAATGGCGCTGGAACGAATCGAACATGGGGAAGAGGCAAAAGGTTCAGTCTGGAAACAAATGACAGAGAGCAGAAAAAAAGGCGAATAAAAAAGAAGATGAAGGTGCAGATCATGCACCTTTTTTATTTGAATTCACTTTTTATAAAAATTATTTCGAATATTGTTGAAAAATAATCAAAAACTATATATAGTAAGTAACAATATTAATAGTTGGAGGGTTCACATCGACAGAAAGCTATATAAATATAAAAACATGAATCAAACAACCGAGGAAAGGGCGGCCTGAAATTATGCGATTTAGCAAAAACGCCCCACAAATAAACTGAAAATTGTTAAAATAAAATTCAATCTAACAATTGAGACTATTTAGGAGGATCACCATGGCAGAATTACGCAGTAACATGATCACACAAGGAATCGATAGAGCACCGCACCGCAGTTTGCTTCGCGCAGCAGGTGTAAAAGAAGAGGATTTTGGCAAACCGTTTATTGCGGTTTGTAACTCATATATTGATATCGTTCCCGGTCATGTTCACTTGCAGGAGTTTGGGAAAATCGTAAAAGAAGCAATCAGAGAAGCCGGAGGCGTACCGTTTGAATTCAATACAATCGGTGTAGATGACGGAATAGCGATGGGGCATATCGGAATGAGATATTCGCTCCCGAGCCGTGAGATCATCGCGGACTCAGTGGAAACTGTCGTATCAGCGCACTGGTTTGACGGAATGGTCTGTATTCCGAACTGTGATAAAATCACGCCGGGAATGCTTATGGCGGCTATGCGCATCAACATTCCGACCATTTTTGTCAGCGGAGGACCGATGGCGGCAGGAAGAACAAGCGACGGCCGCAAAATCTCTCTTTCTTCAGTATTTGAGGGAGTCGGTGCTTATCAAGCTGGAAAAATCGGCGAAAGCGAACTTCAAGAATTAGAACAGTTCGGCTGCCCGACATGCGGATCTTGCTCGGGAATGTTTACAGCAAACTCAATGAACTGTCTGTCAGAGGCACTTGGATTGGCTTTGCCTGGTAACGGAACCATTCTTGCGACATCACCGGAACGAAAAGAGTTTGTCAGAAAATCAGCTGCGCAATTAATGGAAACCATTCGCAAAGACATCAAACCGAGAGATATCGTTACAGTAAAAGCGATTGATAACGCGTTTGCGCTTGATATGGCGCTCGGCGGTTCAACAAATACTGTACTTCATACGCTTGCCCTTGCAAATGAAGCGGGCGTTGAATACTCTTTAGAACGCATCAATGAAGTCGCAGAGCGCGTGCCGCATTTGGCCAAGCTGGCGCCTGCATCTGATGTATTTATTGAAGATCTTCATGAAGCGGGCGGTGTGTCTGCAGCATTGAATGAGCTTTCCAAAAAAGAAGGAGCACTTCATTTGGACGCGCTGACAGTTACAGGTCAAACACTTGGAGAAACCATTGCCGGACATGAAGTGAAGGATTATAACGTGATTCATCCGTTAGATCAGCCATTCACTGAAAAGGGCGGTCTTGCCGTATTATTCGGAAATCTGGCTCCGGACGGCGCTATCATCAAAACCGGCGGCGTACAGAACGGAATTACGAGACACGAAGGGCCCGCTGTCGTATTCGACTCTCAGGATGAGGCGCTAGACGGCATTATCAACCGGAAAGTAAAAGAAGGCGATGTCGTCATCATTCGTTACGAAGGGCCAAAGGGCGGGCCAGGTATGCCTGAAATGCTTGCACCTACATCACAGATTGTCGGAATGGGGCTTGGTCCGAAAGTAGCGTTGATTACAGACGGACGTTTTTCCGGAGCATCCCGAGGCCTTTCAATCGGACACGTATCACCAGAGGCAGCAGAAGGCGGACCGCTTGCCTTTGTTGAAAACGGCGATCATATCATCGTTGATATTGAAAAACGCATCCTGGACGTTCAAGTGCCTGAAGAAGAATGGGAAAAACGGAAAGCGAATTGGAAAGGCTTTGAGCCAAAAGTGAAAACCGGCTATTTAGCCCGTTATTCTAAACTTGTGACAAGTGCCAATACGGGCGGTATCATGAAAATCTAGACATCATGATCACATTCTCTTGTTTTAAGACGTGAACATTTGAAATCCGGCTCTCTCTATAGTATCCTTTACTTCAGATGAAGGATAATAGAGGGGGCTTTTTTTATGTCAATGGCTTATGAAGAATATATGCGCCAGCTTGTCGTTCCGATGCGCCGCGAGCTGACTGGGGCCGGTTTTGAAGAATTAACAACGGCAGAAGAAGTGGAGAATTTTATGAAAAAGGCAGAGGGCACAACTCTTGTAGTCGTTAACTCTGTTTGCGGCTGTGCGGCCGGTCTTGCGCGTCCTGCGGCAACTCAGGCAGTCCTGCAGAACGACAAAACACCTGACAATACGGTGACAGTATTTGCGGGCCAAGATAAAGAAGCCACTGCAAAAATGCGGGAGTATTTTACAGGCCAGGAGCCTTCTTCACCGTCAATGGCTCTTTTGAAAGGCAAAGAAGTCGTGCATTTTATTCCGCGCCATGAGATTGAAGGGCACGAAATGGAAGAAATCATGAAAAACTTAACTGACGCCTTTGATGCACACTGCTAAATGCCCGTTTTCCGGGCATTTTCTTTTGGAGTATAGATCATGATTACAACAAGCTATAGACCGTCTGACCACACGATAAAGATCGCAAAAATGCTTTCGGAAGAGCTGGGTATACAATATTGCGACCGAAATAAACAAACGGTTGAAAATATGCTGAAGTCAGCTGAGCGTGATTTGCTCGTGATTGGAAAAGAGCGGTTCGAACTTTATACAAAACAAGGCGGTAAATTCTTTTTTCATCCGAATACAGCGATGTTCAGAGCTAAACGGTTTATGCGCGGCGAGCAAGAGCCAATGCTTCGGGCAGCCGGCTTAACGGCCGGAGATTCTTTTTTGGATTGCACGCTCGGTCTGGCTTCCGACGCTATTATCGCAAGTATGGCGGTTGGCGAAACCGGGTCGGTGATCGGGCTGGAAAAAAACAAGCTTGTGTCCGTTCTGGTGAATACGGGGCTCCATTCGTGGGAAACCGGTATAGAACAGCTTCAAGCTGCCATGAGAAGAATACAAGTGAATCATGCGGATTGCTTTGACTATCTAAAGCAGCTGCCTGACAAATCAGTAGATGTCATTTATTTTGATCCGATGTTTCATGAGCCTGTAGAGTCGTCTGATGGCATTGCGCCATTACGAGAGCTGGCTGAGGATTCTGGATTGGCTGACGGCTGCATCAAAGAAGCGGTGCGGGCAGCCAGAAAAAGCGTGGTACTCAAAGACCATTGGAAAAGCCCGCGCTTTGACCAATTTGGTTTTAACGTATTGAAAAGAAAAACAGCGCTTTTTCACTACGGTGTTATTCAAATCGCAAGCGAAACAAGCCCGTGAAGAACCTCACGGGCTTGTTTCTAATCGGTGACTTCCATGACGACAAAGTATAATAATGTTAAAAGTGAAACCGTTGCAAACAAAGCGTCAATCATGCGGAAGGCCTCCTTTCATATTATATTGTAAGCGTTTTTACACACACAGCAAAGCAACAAATCTCCTAAATTGACTTAGAGCTTTATATAGTACATGACTTGTAAGTTCGACCTATGATAAAATAAGAGAAACATGACAATAAAATAGAGAGGAATAAGCAGTCATGAAATTGTGGATGAGAAAGACCCTTGTGGTTTTATTTACCATCGTAACGTTCGGGCTCGTATCTCCTCCGGCTGCTCTCATGGCAGACAAGCCTTCAGGACAGCCGAGCAGTCTTGAGCAGAATGATTACACCGCTTTTTATGATGAGCATGATTTGTACGATGATTATGAATCGGAAGACAGGCGAGACCCCGAATTACTTTTTCAATCGTACAAGGAACAGCTCCTTGACAGCGCTGAAAATCAGTCTTTTTTGAAATTTGGCAGCAAAATTGCTCCGGTCATTGAAGATGACTATCGGAAAGAGATTCTGCCGAAAATTGAAAACGTCATATGTGACTTTTTAGCGACATTACAAGATGACGAAGCGTATCAAGATGTTGTGATTTCAAGCAAGCCTTCAGCGGGGAAAACGGAGAAAATCTTTCACGTTTTTAATCGGTCAACCGGAGAAGACCTCCTCAGGTTCCATGTGCGCAGAGACCACCCTCCGCATGACGGCTACTGGTTTAATTTTCATTATCATACAGCAGAAGATGGATTTCAATCACACCATGAGCTTGGGAGCATTTATTGGGACCGCAACACACCTCCCAACTGGATGAGTGCCTAAAGGAGATGCCATTAGATATGAAAAAGTACACAATGAATGAAATGGTCGATATAACAAAAGATATGCTGAACAAACGGGGCGTTATGATAGAAGATATTGCGCGTATTGTTCAAAAACTTCAGGAAAAATACAATCCAAATCTCCCGCTTAGTGTATGTATGGAGAATGTAGAAAAAGTACTGAACAAGCGTGAAATTATCCATGCTGTTTTAACCGGGCTGGCGCTTGATCAGCTTGCAGAGCAGAAACTTCTTCCTGAACCGCTGCAGCATCTTGTTGAAACAGATGAACCGCTGTACGGCATAGATGAAATTATCCCTCTTTCAATCGTTAATGTGTACGGTTCGATCGGCTTGACCAACTTTGGTTATTTGGATAAAGAGAAGATCGGAATTATTAAGGAGCTCGATGAAAGCCCTGACGGCATCCATACGTTTTTGGATGATATTGTGGCAGCACTTGCAGCCGCAGCAGCGAGCAGAATTGCCCATACGCATCAGGATCTGCAAGATGAAGAAAAAGAACAGGACGAAAAGCCTGTTGTCAGCTGACTTATAAAAAAATCATTTCTGGGTTCAGAAATGATTTTTTATTGTGTTACACTACTATAAGACTACTTTTTAAAGGATGAATAAAATGAAACAATATAAAGATTTATGCCGACATGTTTTAGATCATGGTGAAAAAAAGGGTGACCGTACAGGAACCGGAACAATCAGCACCTTCGGCTATCAAATGAGATTTAATTTACAGGAAGGCTTCCCGATGCTGACCACAAAAAAACTTCACTTTAAATCAATTGCGCACGAGCTGCTTTGGTTTTTAAAGGGTGATACCAATGTACGCTATCTGCAGGAAAACGGAGTGCGTATTTGGAATGAGTGGGCTGATGAAAACGGTGAACTCGGACCTGTATATGGTTCACAATGGCGCTCATGGCGGGGAGCTGACGGAGAAACCATTGATCAAATTTCACGTCTTGTGGAAGATATTAAAACAAATCCGAACTCAAGACGTTTAATCGTCAGTGCATGGAATGTTGGTGAAATCGATAAAATGGCCTTGCCTCCGTGCCACTGCCTGTTTCAATTTTATGTATCTGACGGCAAGCTGTCCTGCCAGCTTTATCAGCGCTCAGCCGATGTTTTCCTCGGTGTGCCGTTTAATATAGCTTCCTATGCGCTGCTTACGATGATGATCGCGCATGTAACAGGGCTTGAGCCGGGCGAGTTTATTCATACATTCGGCGATGTTCATATTTATCAAAATCACATTGAACAGGTTAACTTGCAGCTGACCAGAGATGTCCGCCCGCTGCCGAAGCTTCGTTTTGCCAGAGAGGTTGATTCGATTTTCGGTTTTACGTTTGATGACTTTATCATTGAAGATTACAATCCGCATCCGCATATTAAAGGAGCGGTCAGCGTATGATTTCATTCATTTTCGCGATGGATGCCAACCGGCTTATCGGGAAGGACAATGATTTGCCGTGGCATTTGCCGAATGACCTTGCATACTTTAAAAACATAACCTCAGGACATTCAATCATCATGGGGCGAAAAACATATGAATCAATTGGACGTCCGCTTCCGAATCGGAAAAATATTGTTGTGACATCTGCACACGATTCAGAATTTCCCGGTTGTACCGTCGTCAGTTCAATAGAGGATGTGCTCCAGATTGCCTCAGATACTGAGGAATGCTTCGTGATCGGAGGCGCACAGCTTTACACGGCGCTGTTCCCTTATGCGGACAGGCTGTATATGACAAAAATACACCACCAGTTTGATGGAGACCGCTACTTTCCTGAATTTGATGAGAGCAAATGGAAACTTGTTTCTTCTGAGCAAGGGACTAAGGACGAAAAAAATCCGTATGACTATGAATTTTTAGTGTATGAAAAAAAGAATGTATCATCTGAAGCGGGAGGATTTTAATTGATTCGCTACAGCTGTCTAGTGATTTACATTGTGTATATGCTGTTAAAAAATATAAAACAATTGTTTAATCAAAGAATGCTGGATCCGCGTCTGTCATACAAAAAACAGATGACGCTCGTTTACGAGCAGCCAAAGGCGTTTTTGGAAGGCTGTATCGGCATTTCAGGATCTGTCATCACCATTCATCAGCCAGAGCCGATACCGAGCGGTCCTGTTTTGTATGTGCATTCTCGTTTAGGATTGCCTGAACTTGCTTTGATTGCCGGGTATATTGAAGAACCAGCCGGATTTATCGCAAATCCCAAAGTGTTTCGTTTACCGATTATCGGACAATGGCTTGAACGGATGAATGTCATTCGAGAGAGCGGTTCAGAAATGGTATATGAAGATATTTTGACCCAATTAGAAAAAGGCCAAAGCATGATTCTTTCTTTAGATGGCTGTATCAATCCATTGGAACTTGCAGCCCGCTGCAGCTTTCCGGTTGTAATGGTGGAAACGAAAGGAACCGATGAACTGCTGAAGGGATCGCTTTTTAAACGCTTAAAGCCAGCAGATATAGAAGTGTCATTTTCCAAGGCTTATATACCGGCAAGTGAGAAGCAATTACGGGCCTAAAAAAGCGCAGTCACTGAGACTGCGCTTTTTCATTAGGATAAAAACGGCACTTTCACACAATAGAACAGCACGCAGAAAAACATCGCCGCACTCCCGCCTAAAACAAAGCTGTGCCAAATGGCATGATGGAAAGGAATCTTTCTCCAAATATAAAAGATCGTTCCGGCTGAATACAACAGACCGCCAAGTAAAAGAAGGCTGAATCCAGCTCCTGTCAGTGAAGCATATAAAGGCTTAACCGCGATAATCATTAGCCATCCCATTAATAAATACATCAAGGTAGATAAAATGATAAACCGTTTTACGAAGAAAATTTTGAATACGATTCCGCCAAGGGCAAGCGCCCAAACGATGATGAGCAGGGTGAAGCCGAGTGTGCCTTTTAACGGGCCAAGCAGAAAAGGGGTATAGGTTCCGGCAATCAACACGTAAATGGCGCTATGGTCAATAATCTCCAAAATATCTTTCGTCTTTTTGTGCTGAATGCTGTGAAGCAGGGTGGAGCTCAAATAAAGCAGCAGCATGGAAACACCAAATATGGTAAAACTGACGATATCCCATGCGGACCCGTAATTAGCCGCAAATATGATGAGAAACACTAATGCTGGTATGGATAAGAACACACCGATGCCGTGGGTAATGGCGTTGGCGATCTCTTCTTTTATTGTATACACGTACATTCTCCTCTCTTTAGCTGCTACATCATTTGTTTTTGCAGCGTTTCTAAAAAATTCAGCCCTTCTAAAGTGATTTTCGTGCCCGCACGTCCGCGGCTTTTTGTCACATATTCTTTCTTCTCCAAATAATCGAGACGGCTTCTGACCTGCTGCGGCGTTAAAGAGATTTGGCTGTTTTTGCTGCTTTCAGAGATGATCCGTCTGCTTGCCGGTTCGCCTTTTTCATTTAATACTTTTATGGTTTCCAAAATAAACAGAAACTCGGCTTTTTCCATTAAAGTCAGAAGCTTCGCTTTTTTCTTCGTCGTTTTTTCATTTAGCCCGTCCCGTATATACGGCGGCACATCATACGGATGAATGGTTCCTCCGCTTGATACAGCCGCCATATAATCTGCAGCGTTTTTTAATTCTCTTACATTCCCATCAAAGGGATGCTGTTCAAGCAGCGGAAAGACCGAGGGATCAATTAACAATTGCTGTCCCGATTCCGAAAGGAAATACTGGGTCAAAAGGGGGATATCGCTATTTCGCTCGGACAGCACCGGCAATGTGAGCGTTAAAATGTTCAGCCTGTAAAATAAGTCCTGCCTGAATGTATTTTCAGCAACTTCTGTTATCGGGATTGCAGAAGCACAGATGATTCTCGGTTTTTCCCCATCTGAGTCAAGTGCTTCTAGAAGCTTAGCTTGTACAGAAACCGGCATACTCCATACGTCATTAAGAAAAAGTGTACCTCGGGCGGCTTTTTGAAACGCACCCAAGGCATCATCAGCGCCAAAAAGCTCGTATGAAAGGTTTTCTTCTGAATGGGTGCTGCAATTGATACTGATCAATGGTTCACCGTTTCTTGAAGAGCCTTGGTGTATGGCCTGTGCAAAATGATCCTTGCCTGTTCCGACCTTTCCTGTGATCAGGACAGGAAGCTCTGATAGGGCGAACTGCATGGCGACTCGTTTTGTTTCGAGAAATAGTTGATGCTCTCCAATTAGATTATGAAAAGTGCAAGATCGAGGTGCTGTAATCATTTATTGGCTCCTTTTGGTTCTAATTGGTTCTATTATAGCATGCCTTTCAGATGAAAACATCTTTTATCTTTAAGAAACTTTTTTCTTAGCTGCTGGATACAGGTCACGCAGATGTTATTACGGGTGCGGAGAACTTAGAATACGATTCATTTTTTATTTACTAAATAAAAATAATTGTCTTATTATTTGAATATTCATGTTATAATGGCATATTAAATAGGGATTTAAAACAAGAAAGGAATCTGTACATGAAACCGTTGCTTAAAGAAAACTCTCTCATCCAAGTGAAAGACATTTTAAAGGCTCATCAAAACGTGAAGGACGTTGTGACTCACACACCGCTGCAAAGGAATGACAGACTTTCTGAGAGATACGAATGCAATATTTATTTGAAACGAGAAGACTTGCAGGTAGTCAGATCTTTTAAACTCAGAGGGGCTTATAACAAAATGAAGCAGCTCTCTGACGAGCAGACTAAAAACGGAGTCGTGTGCGCAAGTGCCGGAAACCACGCGCAAGGTGTAGCGTTTTCGTGTAAACACCTGGGCGTTCACGGGAAGATTTTCATGCCTTCCACAACACCAAGACAAAAAGTGTCACAAGTTGAACTGTTCGGAAAAGGGTTTATCGATATTATTTTGACAGGTGATACTTTTGATGATGCATATAAAAACGCAGTTGAATGCTGTGAGCAGGAACACCGCACCTTTATCCATCCGTTTGATGATCCGGATGTAATGGCCGGCCAGGGAACTCTGGCGGTTGAAATTTTAAACGATATTGATACAGAACCGCATTTTCTATTTGCAAGTGTCGGGGGAGGCGGGCTTCTTGCAGGGGTCGGCACGTATATGAAAAACGTGTCTCCTGAAACCAAAGTAATCGCGGTTGAACCGGCGGGCGCTGCGTCTTATTTTGAATCTAACAAAACTGGACATGTCGTCACGTTAGATAAAATTGATAAATTTGTGGACGGAGCGGCTGTAAAAAAAATCGGCGATGAAACCTTTCAAGCGCTAGAAACCGTTGTAGATGACATACTTCTCGTGCCAGAAGGGAAGGTATGCACAGCCATTCTTGAACTATATAATCAATGTGCGATTGTCGCTGAACCGGCGGGTGCTCTTTCTGTCGCTGCACTGGATTTATATAAGGAAGAAATTAAAGGGAAAAACGTAGTATGTGTTGTCAGCGGCGGCAATAACGATATCGGAAGAATGCAGGAAATGAAGGAGCGGTCTATGATTTTCGAAGGCCTTCAGCATTATTTTATCGTCAATTTTCCGCAAAGAGCTGGGGCACTCCGTGAATTTCTTGATGAAGTTCTTGGGCCGAATGATGACATTACGCGATTTGAGTATACGAAGAAAAACAATAAAAGCAACGGACCGGCCCTGGTCGGCATTGAGCTTCAAAACAAAGCTGACTATGGACCGCTGATTGAACGGATGAATAAAAAAGCGTTTCATTATTTAGAGGTAAATAAGGATCAAGATTTATTCCATCTGCTGATCTGATTTTTTCGGCACAACCGCGCAAAATGACAGACAGCCCGGCCGGCATTGTATATAATAGAAGAAAACAATCAAAAAATGAGGATTGATAGCTTGTTACTCAAAAGCCTAGAGTTCAAACGCAGCGACGGGATTCAGGTGAAAGTGACAGAAATACCTGTGTTAAAGGAAGATGAACATTATTTCTTTATGTTGAATCAGCATTTGCAGATCTACTTAAAAGAGGTATTTTCATCAAAAAGCAGGGCAAAAGTGTATTCTTTCCGACAATATATGAAACGACGGATGAAATGGACTGATTATCAGGCTGTTTTTCATCAAGAGGTGTTAAAACACAACGCGTGATACGCCGTTTATTCCTGTGTGTCCCCTTTGCTATGCCGCTCGCAGGCGGACGAAGGGGCATGCAGGAATTTTTTTGCGGGTATAGAATTAAACAAAGGATGTAAGAAGGTGAGCGCGGCATTTAGTAAGCGCTTTAAGCTGGAAAGGGTGAACGGCATGAAGATGATCAAAGGGTTGGCGGCGGGGCTGATTTTTCTGCTTTTGTGTGCCTGCGGAGGACAGCATATTAAGGATCCGCTTAATTACGAGGTGGAGTCTTTTACTTTTAAAAACCAAGATGGCAAAAATGTTTCTTTAGACAGTTTAAAAGGAAAGGTTTGGCTCGCAGACTTTATTTTTACCAATTGTGAGACCGTGTGTCCGCCGATGACGGCTCATATGACAGATCTTCAAAAGAAATTAAAGGCTGAGAATATAGATGTGCGTATCGTATCCTTTAGTGTTGATCCTGAGAATGATAACCCGAAGCAGCTGAAAAAATTTGCGGCAAATTATCCTTTATCTTTTGATAACTGGGATTTTCTAACGGGATACAGTCAAAGTGACATCGAGACGTTTGCGTTTGATAGCTTTAAAGCGATCGTGAAGAAACCTGAAGGCCAGGACCAGGTCATTCATCAATCCTCTTTTTATTTAGTAGGCCCTGACGGTAAAGTGCTGAAAGATTACAATGGAGTAGAAAATACACCATACGATGACATTATCGCTGATGTGAAAGCGGCTAGTAAACTCAAGTAATCTCGAAGACAAGGCATTTTCAAATCTTCTAAAACATGATACACTTTCCACTAGTAGAATGGGGAGGAGCAACAAGATTGAAACTGCGCATTTTTGCACTCATGGCCAGTTTGATTTTGCTTCTTACTGCATGTACGAGCATACGTACAGCATCTGAGGGAAAACAAAAAGCCCATGAACTGAAAACGAAGGAACACATTGTCATTGCCGCTGTCGGAGATTCGCTTACAGAAGGTGTCGGAGATCCTGAGGGCAAGGGATATGTCGGCAAGGTGGCGGATTCTATCCGGTCAAATGAGCAAGTCAAAAAGGTTGACGTTAAAAATTATGCCGTCAAAGGGAATCGTTCGGAGGATTTGTTAGAGAAACTAAAAGATAAAAACGTTCAAAAAGGCATAAAAGATGCAGATTATGTCTTTTTAACAATCGGCGGTAATGATCTGATGAAGGTCCTTCGTCAAAACTTCCTGCAATTAACCGTCGAACCGTTTCAGGAAGAGGAAAAGCCGTACGAAAAGCGTTTTAAAAAAATCATTTCAGAAATCCGCGCGCTGAATAATCACGCAGAGCTGATTTACGTCAGCATGTATAATCCGTTTACATTTACTTTATCTGAATTACAGGAAATAAACGGGGTAGTCACTGATTGGAACAACATTGCTAAAAAAGAGCTGAAAAAAGATAAACATGCAAAAATCATTAATATAGAAGACTTGTTCAATCAAAAAAGTGACAGTAAACGAATTTCTGAGGAAGATGATTTTCATCCTAATGGAACGGGTTATTCCTTAATAGCGAAGCGGGTCTATCAAGCAATTGAAAAAGAAGGATTACCGAAAGAGTAGGGTGAAATCATGAATAACTGGAAACGACTGTTTTTTATATTGCTTGCCATCAATATTGTATTAGCAGTAGGATTTGTGACGCTGGTCATGCTGCCGGGCAAGCAAGCGGAGGTAGAGGATACCTCTAAAAGCGAGTACGGATTTCAAGTGACAAGCACAAAAGAATCCTTAGCTGCGTTTGTCAACTCATATTTAAACGAGAAAGCGTCAAATCAGCTTGATTACAAAGTGGATATAGATGACGATGTCCATGTGGCAGGGAAAATCAAAGCATTTTCCACGTCAATTGACGCGTTTATCGCATTTGAGCCGACCGTGAAAAAGAATGGCGATGTTGAGCTGAATGTAACGAAATTTTCCTTAGGGAAATTGAGTATTCCTATTAGCTTTGTGTTAAATTATATGGACAGCTTCTATGAACTCCCATCCTTTGTGCATGTTCATCCCGGCGATAAAAGCATTGAGGTTCGTTTGTCTGAAATGCCATTAACGAACGGTATGTATGTCAAAGCAGATAAAATTAATTTAGAAAAAGATGAAATTGAGTTTTCCTATTACCATCCTAAACAATAGAGGTGACTGAAATGAAACGGATTTACCAGTATTTCAGTTTGTTATCATTTACGTTTTCCCTTTACTTCGGCTGGCTGGCTTATCATCATCTGGCGGCTGAGGATATGGATCAAATGTACTTGAACATTTCGTATTGCGCATTGTTTTTGAGTGTGATGGTGTTTACATTTGGCATGAAAGACCGAAAAAAAACCGATAAATCATAAAAAAAAGAGACATGCGGCACCGTCTCTTTTTTCATGCGGCTGGACGAAAATATAAGAGAACAAGGAGAAGAAATGAAAGCATACGATTTTACGAAGGGAAACGTGCTGAGGCAGCTTATCCTGTTTTCGATGCCTATTATGCTGGGAAATGCTCTGCAGGTTTCTTTTCAATTCATAGACAGTTTATGGATCGGCAATTTGCTGGGGGCAAAAGCGCTTGGCGCGGCCGCGGTATCAAGCACGATTGTTTTAACCGTGCTGTCTTTTATTTTGGGACTTAATAATGCGACCTTAACCATTTTGTCTCAGCAAAAGGGAAAAGATGATGAGAAAGGAATGGCGTCGTATATAAATGCCTTTGTCGTTTTATTAACGGGCTTAAGCATCGGGTTCGGCGCAACCGGTTTTTTCCTGTCAGAACCATTGCTGCGTCTTCTGCAAACGCCGGAGTCCATGATTCCGCTTGCCGAGATCTATTTGCAGATTCAATTTATCGGCATCCTGTTTTTGTTTGGTTATAACTTTATCAGTACGGTTCTTCGGGCGCTAGGCGACAGCAAAACACCGCTGCGGTTCATCGCTTTTGCCGTTGTGCTGAATGCTGTGCTGGCACCGCTCTTTATTTCTGTTTTCCGCATGGGGATTGCGGGAGCGGCTTATTCAACTGTTTTGTCACAGGGCATTGCGTTCCTTTACGGTTTGTTTTATGTCATCAAACATCAGCTGGTTCCGTTTTCTATGCCAAAAGCACCTAAGTGGGAAGAGACTGCATTGATTCTGAAACTTGGTATTCCCGCCGGTCTGCAGATGATGGTGATTACAGGCGGTATGATGGCGATCATGAGCGTTGTCAACTCTTATGGAGAGCATGTGGTCTCTGGATTTGGCGCAGTGCAGCGGCTGGACAGCATCATCACACTTCCGGCTATGGCGGCCGGTACGGCGGTCAACAGCATGGCGGGACAAAATATCGGGCTCGGAAACTATAAAAGGGTGGAATCGATTGCGAAGCTTGGTGTGATGTCTGTTTTTTCTTGCATGCTCGTAATTGCTATTATCATTTGGATATTCGGAAAATATTTAATGAGGTTATTTATTAGTGAGCCTGACGCGGTAGCGTTTGGTGAACAATATTTGCGGTGGATTGCGTTTTTCTATCCCTTTATCGGTATTAATTTTGTACTGAACGGAATTGTCAGAGCCGCTGGGGCAATGATGCAGGTTTTGGTTTTAAATTTGATTTCTTTCTGGGTTTTGAGATATCCTTTCACGGCTCTGTTTTCAGCTTGGCTTGGACAGAAAGGGATCGGTCTCGGAATCGGTATGAGTTTCTTATTCAGCAGCTGTGCGGCGTTTTTGTACTACAGATACGGCCGCTGGAAAACGATGAAATTGTTTACTGAAAGATAAGAAAGGCGCTGCGAAAAGCACATACCCTAATTGGGTATGTGCTTTTTTACCGTTTTTTATCAAGTTTGCTGAAAAGCTCGATTAATGTGGCGAGTTCAGTATCCGTATAACAATCAAAGCGTTTAAAGAAATATTCAGTTTTTTTCTCATTGAAATGCTGAACGATTTTTTCACCTGCTTCAGTGATATGGATGCGGATGATCCGCCGATCTTCCTTCGATCTGATTCTCGTGATCCATTCTTTTTCTACCAGCGCGTCAGTCACTGCGGTAATATGGCTTGCTGATACTTCCAAAATGGGCGCAAATTCCGTCACTTTCTTAGGTCCCTGTTCACTTAGAATGCGCAAAATGGTAAATTCATTCCGCGAAAGCTCTTTATCTAGAATATCGTTGATTTCATTGCGTATTTGTTTAAAAACTTTACGGAGTAAAGTTTCCATATCATACATCATTTGTGTTCTTACTTTCAAATTTGTGAACCCCCATTACATAATTGCTAATACTCAAAACCTATAGATTTTTATTGAAAAGCAGAATCATTTTCATTCTATTTTTACATGCTATAATATAATAATACCACGTATTAACAAAGGAGGCACCAGTATGTCTGAAAAAAAAGAACTCGCCACATTTGCAGGCGGCTGTTTTTGGTGTATGGTCAAACCATTTGACGAACAGCCGGGAATTGAAAAAGTGGTGTCCGGGTATACAGGCGGCCATACTGAAAACCCTACGTATGAAGAAGTATGCAGCGAAACAACAGGGCATCGTGAAGCTGTACAAATCACGTTTGAGCCTGATGTATTCCCTTATGAAAAGCTGTTAGAGCTGTTCTGGCAGCAAATTGATCCGACAGATGCAGGCGGCCAGTTCGCTGATCGCGGCAGCTCTTACCGTGCAGCGATTTTTTATCATAATGAAAAACAAAAGGAGCTTGCCGAAGCATCAAAACAACGGCTGGCGGAAAGCGGCATTTTTAAAGGTCCTATCGTGACAGACATTTTAAAGGCTGAACCATTCTATGAAGCGGAAGATTACCATCAGCATTTTTATAAAAAGAATCCAGGGCATTATCAGCGTTACCGGACAGGCTCCGGAAGAGCTGGATTTATCAGTGAGCATTGGGGGGCGAAATAAATGACGCTAAATAAAGAAGAAAGAATAAAGTCATTAAACCGTATGCAATACGAGGTCACACAAAATAACGGAACGGAGCCGCCGTTTCAAAATGAGTATTGGGATCATAAGGAAGAAGGGCTTTATGTTGACATTGTGTCAGGAAAGCCTTTGTTTACTTCCAAGGATAAATTTGATTCCCATTGCGGCTGGCCAAGCTTTACAAAGCCGATTGAGGAAGAAGAAGTGGAAGAAAAACAGGATACGAGCCACGGAATGATTCGGACAGAAGTCAGAAGCCGAACAGCCGATTCCCATCTGGGACATGTATTTAATGACGGACCCGGACCTAGCGGACTTCGTTACTGCATTAATTCTGCGGCGCTGCGGTTTATTCCTAAGGATAAGCTCAAAGAAGAGGGATATGAAAGCTATCAGCACCTATTTGACAAATAAAATGCAAGAAAAAACAAGCCTGCCTAATGGATAGACAGGCTTGTTTTATGCCTTTTTTTCTTTATGCAGGTCTTCAATAATTTGGGCAATTCTGTCTTTTGTAATAAGAGGAGCCTGATCAGACTGATATCCGGGCAAATTGACTTTGCGAAAATCAGGATGTTTTTCAGGTTCTGGGAGGATAGCATATAGGTTGCCCCATTCATATAGTGACTCTACTTCGTGGGGAGATGTCAATTCTTCGTGAAGTTTTTCACCTGGACGCTTGCCGACTTCTATTGCGGCCGGGCGCGGGAGACCGTGCTGTGCTGCGTATTCTTCAAATCCATGAATCAATTCCTCAAGTTTCAGTGATTCCATTTTAAAAATAAAAGTTTCTCCGCCTGTGGTTATAGCGGCTGATTGCAGTGTCAGTGTGGCCGCATCATCAATAGACATAAAAAATCTGGTCATGTTCTTGTCTGTGATGGTCAGCGGTTCACCTTCCATCATCTGTTCAAATAAAATAGGGATGACTGAACCTCTTGAGCCGAGAACATTTCCGAAACGGACGGAACAAAAAACAGTTCCTCTGTTTTGAACGTGGCGGTTAGCTTGATGAAACAGCTTTTCAGATAACAGCTTAGTGGCACCCATTGTGTTTACAGGGGACACAGCTTTGTCTGTACTGATATTGATGACATGCTGTACTCCATTGATTAGGGCGGCCTCCACCACATTCTGTCCGCCGATGAGATTGGTATGAATCGCTTCAAACGGATTGTCTTCGCATGTCGGTACCTGTTTCAGCGCTGCTGCGTGAAAGACGATATCGACACCTGTCATCACCTGATTCACTCTCCGGTGGTCGCGCACATCTCCAAGTACAAATGAAAGCCGCTGATCCTCCGCATACTTTTGACTCATTACATACTGTTTACTGTCGTCTTTGCTGAATACAATGATCTTTTTTGGTGTAAGCAGCAAAAGGCGTTTGACAATTTGACTTCCGATTGAACCCGTTCCGCCAGTGACTAAAACTGTTTTGTTATGGAAAAATGGTTTTAGTTCTGCTGTTTGCTGTTTAGGCATGGCTTATCCTCCAACTCTCGTTTCTCTACCATGCATCATATGTTCAACATTTTAATCGAGTTAATGAAAGCAACCAATAAAACGAAATTTAGGGGAATGATGATGTCACAAAGTGTTCTTTTTTAATAGAAAATGAAGAGATTGGCTTAATCTAACTAAATAAACAGTGTACTAAATTTTCATATTATCTTTTTTCGCTCCATATAAACAGGTCCCATATGATCTTATCACGTCCATATAAAAAGCTCTCTTTTGAATCAGAAACACTACGAAAAAAAGGTTCGATTGTCTCATATTCATCAACTTCATATATTTTACAATAAGAAATGAAGGTTAAAATAAGGAGGCTGTAAAATGAAGTATCCAAAAACTATTCTGTTTAGTGCTGCTGCGGGTTTATTGCTTAGCCTATCTGCAAACTCGGTATCGGCTCATCAGGCTGATGAAGTGAATCATTTCAAAGTGACGGCAAAGGGAGAGACTGACCCGGTTGCTTCCGGGGATGACGCAGCGGATGATCCGTCCATTTGGGTTGATGCAAAGCATCCGGAAAAAAGCAAATTGATAACGACAAACAAGAAGTCCGGGTTAGTCGTGTATGATTTGGACGGCAAACAGATCAATTCTTACGAGTTTGGCAAGCTGAATAATGTCGATCTGCGTTATGATTTTCCGTTCAACGGCAAACAGATTGACATTGCCGCTGCTTCAAACCGGACAGAAGGAAAAAATTCGGTCGAAGTTTACGCCATTGATGGGGCAAAAGGTGAATTGAAAAGCATCACAGACCCAAAACATCCTATTTCTACTGATATTTCTGAAGTTTACGGTTTCAGCCTGTATCACAGCCAAAAAACAGGGGCATTTTATGCGTTGGTAACGGGAAAGCAAGGAGAGTTCGAGCAATATGAAATTGCCGACAATGGAAAGGGATATGTAACAGGGAAAAAAGTGCGGCAATTCAAATTACATTCACAAACTGAAGGTCTCGTCGCAGATGACGAGTACGGGAATCTCTATATAGCGGAGGAAGACACAGCGATTTGGAAATTTAATGCTGAACCATCTGGAGGATCGCAGGGCAAAGTCATTGATCTTGCTTCCGGAAAGCATTTGACAGCTGATATTGAGGGCCTGACCATCTATTATGCGCCGGACGGAAAAGGTTATCTTATCGCTTCAAGCCAAGGCAATAACAGCTATGCGATGTATGAAAGACAGGAAGGCAATCAGTATATTGCCAATTTTGAAATTGCGGATGGCGAGAAAATAGACGGGACGAGTGATACTGACGGTATTGATGTTCTTGGTTTCGGACTGGGGCCAAAATATCCGTACGGCATTTTTCTAGCCCAGGACGGAGAAAATATAGAGAATGGACAAGCTGTCAATCAAAATTTCAAAATTGTATCATGGGAACAGATTTCTCAGCATCTTGGCGAAAAACCTGACCTGAATAAACAGGTGAATCCAAGGAAGCTGAAGGACAGATCTGATGAATAAAGAAGCAGCCTATTTTCGGCTGCTTTTTTATGTGCACGAAAAAATCGTTCATATGAAATGAACGATTTTTCAAGAAAGCGCCAGATGAATGGCTTTCAGTTTTGCGGGAAGCTCATCAAATGTATGAGCAGGAACGGTCTCTTTATAATTTAATGCTGCAGCTTTGTTTCGTTCCTCAGGATGATTGATATAGAAAGCGGCTTTTTCCTTAAAGTCGTTGATGCTGTGATAAGAAATAAAGGATGAAAAAGGATGTGCCGCGGGGAGATCCACTAGTTGAAATGCTTCGCATGCAGCGATATCAAAGGTGCGGTTATTAAAGCTTGTATTTTTAATACGGCTTTTATTTTTGTTGAACGTAAAATGATACGGCCGATGCGGATTGATCACGATGTCTGCCCCGTTATAATAATGAACGGCCTGTTCAGGCGGAACCCATGTGCTGACTACATCTATATGCGGCTGTTTGAGTACTTTTTTAGGCAGGTACTTTCTCCATTCCTTTCCGATGACCCGAACGGTGTACGGGAGAAATGCCGCTTCTTTCACAAGCTGAACCCGATTAGGGTAAGGATAGCCGATGATAAGCAATTGTGAATGAAAGGAATGTTCGGTGTCCATTTTTTTAAACAGCCGATGATTAACAGGAATCGGAACATAATAGATATGCTGATAACCAAGCTCCTGATAATAGAGAGCAGCATTTTGGTCAATTGTTAAAACCGCGTCAGCGTGCTTTATCACCTGAAGACTGATATCAATATAAAATGGGTCTTCTGTCAGCCAAACATATACGGGAATACCCTTACCCTTTAACCAGGTCAGCCAGTCGTGAGGAACGTGAACTCCAACCATCATGAGTGCGAAGTCCGGCTGAAACGTTTCAATGCGTGACAGCGATTCGGTGTCTGGTGTATCTGCAGACATGTATTCTGTCTGAGCGTGCCGAAAGCATTCTTCAGCCCAGCGGTCAAAATAACTGTATATTCCTCCATATCCCGACTGGATATACAAAACTTTCATCAGAGGTTATGAAAAGAATGTAACGCTTTCTACTTTATCTACATCAATCAATGTTGTCGCTTGACCTGGCGGAGTTACAGAGCTTTCCTGTGTTACGAATACAATGCCTCGTAGCCGATCAAAATCAACAAATACGACAGGACCGATCATGTCACCTGAATCAGTTACTATACTAATTATAGTGCCCGGTTCGATTCTCGCAAAAATCCATTCCGCCGGCGAACTATTAAACAAAAACTCGGCTGAAGCAGTATCGTCCACTTTCTGATCAATCGCAGATTCCAGTAAAGCTTTAAGTGTATTCT
This sequence comes from Bacillus sp. 2CMS4F, assembly GCF_023161785.1. Taxonomy (NCBI): domain Bacteria; kingdom Bacillati; phylum Bacillota; class Bacilli; order Caryophanales; family Bacillaceae; genus Bacillus; species Bacillus sp. 2CMS4F. The sequence goes on along the minus strand of NZ_JALNTO010000012.1, from coordinate 103,609 downwards.
CCACGTTATCTCCTCTTTCAGTTGCATTTGTAAATAAAGGGCTTAAAAGGCTTTTAATAATATCCTTTTTTAACTGCGCATTTTCACTGCTCAACACATACACCTCCTATTAATTATTGAACTCACGTTTAATCATATTCTTCTGATTGGCAATTGGTATGAGTCGAACGCCGTACCTGAGCTATTTTTCATATATTTAAGGAAAATGCTGATTTTCTGCTATGGATGGACATTGCCTATACCGCAATTGACAGCATGTTCATATTGTGAAACAGAGGGTAAGGGAGAGAGGGAAGTGCGGATTTAGAAAACAAAGTGAACCAAGAAGAAAATGACCACGAATTGCATTTTATTCTGTTTTTATTCATTCTGCTTATACGTCAAACAGCTTCAGACGGAAATCCATTTGATCACAGACGCCAGCTCGTAGTTGTTAAAGAGCTTGGTGTGCCGATTTCAAGAGTCAATCTGATCAATGGAGATACGCTTCAAAATGTTATCGTGAAAATCCCTGGCTGATTTGGTTATTTTTCAGAACCCGCTAAATCAAACGGGATCAAATGTTGCTATTGTAAGTTGGGGCGCTTTTTACATGATGACAGAGGCTCTGCTTGCTGCGGAGCCGTTTTCATGTGTGACAATAGGAGGCTTGCAGAGATGGGGGACAAAGTTTCCATTATTTTAACGAGTTATAACAAACCTGATTATCTGCAAATGGCGATTGAGAGTGTCATCAATCAAACTCATAGCAATTGGGAGCTTTTTGTCATGGATGACCATTCAAACGAGAAAACGATTGCGGTGATTCATAAGTACCTTCATGACCAGCGCATTCGTTATAAAAACAGCTTCGTCCATCCTCAAAATCGATTAAAAACAACCCGTTATGCCACATTAATTAATAACGCTCTTCCATTTGCCGCTGGCGACTACATTTCTTATCTTACTGATGATACGGTTTATCATCCTGATCGGCTGAGCCGTATGGTGCAGACATTTTTGTGTCATCCTGAAGCACAGGCAGTCTATTCAAAACAAAAAGTTGTTCATGTAAACGAAAGAGGAGAGGAAATTTCCCATTTTTACAGAGATGCCAATGCGGTGCTTGATCAAGCCGCTTTTCAAGTCGATCATTGCTCTGTTATGCATCGCCGTTCGTTGCTTGATCGGATCAAAGATAAATATGGAAGCTATTGGGACGATGATATGATGCATTGGAATCACGGCGACTCAATTTTTTGGATGAGAGTAAACACATTTGCCCCGTTCCTGCCGATAAATGAAGTATTAGATACAACGTATAAGACCCCGAATTCTTTTCAAAACGCTTATCAGTTTCTGCCCGCCGATTTGATTGACGGCACGTTTGTAAAAGGATCTGATCAACATGTGTATTTTCTGGATCAAGGTGTGCGGCATCCTGTGGGGGAGAGATGGAGTTCAGTGTATCTGGATCGGACTGTTGTTATCCCCGATCCGTATTTATTTCAATATCATACGGGAAAATGTTTAAACATTCCGAATTATGTTTTGGTAAAAGAACCTGACCAGCCTGCAGTATTTTACATTGACGCCGGTAAAAAAAGACGGATAGAAAGTCAGCATGCTTTTCAATTTTATCAATTTAAAAGAAAAGATATTTTGACGATTGAAAAAGAAGTGCTCGAGGATCTGCAGGAAGGGCCGCCTATCACGCGGGACAGATCTGGGATGATCGCAAATCCGCCTGGACGAAGGCTGTTTTTTATAGAACGCGAGCGGTTTCTATTTCTAAACGGTGTTTTTCATCCAATCAGCGAGCAAGTGGTGAGAAAATTCTTTTTGCAGCAGAAACCAATACCCGCTTCTTTCCGGAATATTCAGCAATTTCCAATTGGAAAGCCGTTTTATCCGGTGTACGATGAGATTATAAAGAAATTAAATATTGCAATCGAGTAAATGTATAGGTCATAAAAAGGAGACATTCATGACAGGACTTTATTCAAAAACGGAGCATCAATATCTATCGTTAACGTCTGAATCGAAGTTGTTTGATCATTATAGTGCATATAAAGATTCCAAGCTGCCGCACATTTTTTCTCATAATTTTGTACAGCTTCATGATACATTTCCATTGGAGCGTATACCTGATTTTTTGCCGTCCGTACCGAAGCTGCTTGATGCGAATTATATCCATTTAAAAGCGTCTCCTCAGCATGTTTTTCCGCTCGTTTTGAAGCAGTCGCTTGTGAAAAGCGGTTTTGTGGTTGAAGATGAGCTGTTATACTGCATGAAGCTTGGAGACTGGAAGGGACAGATGGGACATCCTTTCACGGCATGGGGGACGGCAAAGAGTCTTAGTGACGGATCTTCAATCATGAAAATTTATGACTCGCTTTATATAGGAGAGGCAATCGCAGAACAAAAATTAGTGAGAAAATATCCTTTTTACAAAGCAGGTACGATTTTGCTTGTCGTTTGTTACAGCGATTCATCACAAAACATTCCGATTGGCTGCGGAGAACTTTTTATTGATTCGCAAGAGAAAACGGCGAAAATTGAAGAGGTGGCGATTTTGGATCAGTTTCAAAGAAGGGGCTACGGCAGTATTCTTGTGGGTGAGATGCTGTCCATTGCCAAATCTTTAGGAATGGACGATGCTTATTTAGTGGCCTCAAATTCTGATGGCGTTACTCATTTTTATGAAAAGCTCAAATTTAAAAAATTTGAGCGGGTGCACACTGTTTTTCATTATTTCCTTACATAGATGGGCATTTGCACAAACCGTTTGGGACTTGGCCCGCATACAATGCCGTATATCGTGATAAGAAAGGATGAAAAACAATATGCATGGATATCATGGATACGGTTACGGAGGATTTGGCTGCGGGACAAATACATTTGTATTGATTGTTGTCTTGTTCATTTTATTAATTATCGTCGGAGCCGCTTTTATTTGCTAGATGAAATAACACAAGAGCCTTTCGAAGTTCGGAAGGGCTCTTTTTTTGTGCGAAAAAAGATTTTATAGGGAGCGTCATGCCGCTATTTGGACACTCATACAATGTAGAAAAGGTGTTTTTGAGGTGGAAGCATGAGCAGTTATTTAATTAAGCCAGAGCTTAATGCCGAATATCCGATTGTCAGTCATGCAAAGGGCACATATGTGTATGATCAGAATGGAAAAAAATATCTTGATGGCTCATCTGGTGCGGTGACATGCAATATCGGCCATGGGGTTGATGAAGTAACTGAGCAGCTGAAAGAACAGCTTGATAAGGTGTCTTTTGCTTACCGCTCCCAGTTTACGAGTGAGCCGGCCGAGCAATTAGCTGCTTTACTGGCCGAGCAGCTGCCGGGAGACTTGAATTGGTCTTTTTTTGTCAATAGCGGATCAGAGGCCATAGAAACGGCAATGAAAATCGCCATTCAATATTGGCAGGAAAAAAAGCAGACAGAAAAATCCATCTTTCTCTCACGATGGAGCAGTTACCACGGAATAACTTTGGGAGCGCTTTCATTGTCGGGATTTTATGAACGAAGGTACCGGTTCACCCATTTGCTAGAGCGTTATCCCGCTCTCTCAGCCCCGCATATATATCGGCTGAATCAAGAAGCAAAAAAAGATTTTGTTCAAACGGCTGCGGAGGAGCTGGAAACCGCCATAAAAAGAATCGGAAGTCAGTTTATTGCTGGATTTGTGGCAGAACCTATTATTGGAGCCGCGGGAGCAGCAATTACTCCTCCTTCTGGATATTATGAGAGATTGCAAGAGGTTTGCCGCTCACATGGTGTGCTGTTTATTGCGGATGAAGTTATGACCGGGCTTGGGAGAACTGGAAGGATGCTTGCGACAGAGCATTGGCATACCGTTCCTGATATCGCTGTGCTTGGAAAGGGGCTCGGTGCCGGCTACGCGCCTATTGCAGCTGCAGTTGTGTCTGATACGGTTCTCCAAACGATAAAACAAGGATCAGGTATTATTATGAGCGGTCACACATACAGTGCTCATCCCTTTTCAGCCAAAGCCGCTCTCGAGGTTTTGCGTTATGTTATCAGACACGGCTTGATCAAACAGTCTGAAGAAAAGGGCTTCAAGCTGAAAAAGAAACTTGAAGAGATGATGCACCGAAGCGGCATCATTGGGGATGTCCGAGGCAAAGGGCTGCTGTTAGGCGTTGAATTTGTGGCTGATAAAAAGACAAAGCGAGTGTTTCCGCAAGATCGGTCGATGACCCAGCGTATCATCAGCGAAGCAAAAAAACGCGGGCTCATTGTCTATCCTGCCAAGGCTGGAATCGACAGCGGGGAAGGAGATGCCGTAATCATCGCTCCTCCATTCACAATCTCAGACGGAGAGATGGAAGAGCTTTTATCAACTTTTTCGGAAACAGTTGCAGAAGTTGAAAAAAACTGAAAAGGGATTGAAATCAATATGGCACCATTTCAAAAAACGATCAGCATTGAATCGGCAATTGCAGATGTGCGTGATGGATCGGTCCTTATGTTTGGCGGCTTCGGAGGAGTCGGCTCTCCTCCTTCTTTGATTGAAGCCATATTGGACAGCGGTGTGAAAGAATTAACTGTCATTTGCAATGATGCCGGATTCCCGGAGATTGGGATTGGACCGCTTATTGTCAATAAAAGAGTCAAGACACTGATTGCATCGCATATCGGTTCAAATCCTGTAGCCGGAAAACAGATGACAGACGGCACATTAGAGGTTCGATTTTCGCCTCAGGGCACTCTCGCAGAACGGATTCGCGCCGGCGGATCCGGCCTTGGCGGCATTTTGACCGATATCGGCATTGATAATCAAATGGTATGTGAGAAAAAAGAGATTGTGTCTGTAGCGGGGAAACAATACTTGGTTGAAGAAGCGCTGACGGCTGATTTTGCCTTCATCAATGCCTGCATTGCAGATGAATTCGGCAATTTAACGTATGACAAAACAGCGCGCAACATGAATCCGCTTATGGCAATGGCCGCCAAAAGAACCTTTGCCGAGGCTGAGACGATTGTGCCGATGGGTGATATTGCAGAAGAAATGATTGTAACGCCTGGGGTTTTTGTTGAGGGAGTTGTGAGAAGTGAAGGGGTGAGGTGGAAATGGGCTTGGGAGTAACAGAAAGAGAGCAGATCGCCAGACGGGCTGCTTCTGAAATCAAACCAGGCATGATGGTGAATCTCGGTATCGGCATCCCTTCCTTGGTGCCGAACTTTTTGCCGCCTGACATGCAGGTTATGCTGCAGGCGGAAAACGGCGTACTCGGGATTGGCGAAAGTCCCGAAAAAGGGAATGAGGATGAAAATTTATGCAACGCCGCGGGATTCCCTGTCCGTGCTGTTAAGGGAGCATCTTATTTTGATACAACGATGTCTTTTGCCATGATCAGAAGAGGCATGATTGACATTACGATTTTAGGCGCTTTGCAGGTAAGCCAGTCGGGAGACCTTGCGAATTGGCTTGTACCCGGAAAAAAGGTGCCAGGCATGGGCGGTGCGATGGAGCTCGCCCAAAAAGCGAAAAAAGTGGTTGTCGTCATGAGCCATACCGATCAAAAAGGGAGGCCTAAATTAACAGAAGCCTGCACCCTTCCGTTAACAGCAGCAGGCTGTGTAGATATGATCATTACTGAAAAAGCAGTTCTTGCAGTTGGCCGGCATCATTTTATTTTAAAAGAACTGATGAATGGCTCAACTATTGACGAGGTGATCGGTCTGACCGACGCTGAAATAATGGTAGATATGCCTTTTTCTTAAAAGGGGGAGTGATGATGCAGGACATTGAAAGAAAAGTAATCGAATGGCTTGATCAGCATTCAGCCAAAGCCATTCGTCTTTTGAAAAGGCTGGTTGGAGAAAAAAGCACACTTGGCAAGGAATTTAACGCCCAGGCAGTAGTCCTTGAAAAGCTTAGGCAATTTCATATGGACATTGATGTGTGGGAGCCGAGCCTAAAACAATTAAAACAGCATCCCTATTTTATATCAGACCGGTCGGATTTTCATGAGAGCCCGAACATTGTCGCTAAAAAAACGGGAGAGGGCGGAGGACGATCTCTGATTTTAAACGGGCATATCGATGTTGTGCCAGAAGGAAATTTGAAGGAATGGAAGTATGAACCGTTTCAAGCTGCCGAAGTAAATGGTAAAATTTACGGCCGCGGCTCCACTGATATGAAGGGAGGCAATACAGCCCTTCTATTTGCATTAGAAGCTCTGCACGCCTGCGATGTCAAACTGAAGGGCGATGTATTGTTTCAGAGTGTTATAGATGAAGAGTGCGGCGGCGCCGGAACACTTTCTGCCATTATGAGAGGCTATCGTGCGGACGGGGCGCTAATTCCGGAACCGACCAATATGAAGCTTTTTATTAAACAGCAGGGCTCGATGTGGTTTCGGATCACGGTTAAAGGATTAGCGGCACACGGAGGCACACGATATGAAGGTGTCAGCGCCATTGAAAAAAGCATGCATGTCATTACAGCCATTCAAGAGCTTGAAAAAGTCCGCAATGCAAGAATTTCTGACCCGCTTTATGATCATATCCCAATCCCGGTTCCAATCAATATTGGCACTATCTCAGGCGGAACATGGCCGTCCTCGGTAGCAGACCGCGTCGTCATAGAAGGAAGGTGCGGAATTGCTCCTCATGAAAAGCCTGAAGCCGTGAAAATGGAATTGGAAAACTGGCTGAAAGATTTACAATACCATGATGAATGGTTTAAACGCCATCCAATTCAAGTGGAATGGTTCGGGGCTCAATGGCTGCCGAATGATTTGCCTGATGGCCATCCTTTACTATCAGTCTTGCAGTCAGCCTATCAAAAAATGAAACAAACACAGCCGATCATCGAAGCGTCGCCTTGGGGGACAGACGGCGGCCTTTTGTATCATGCGGGAGATACTCCTGTTATCGTTTTTGGACCGGGAGAGACGAAAACGGCACATCAGGCAAACGAGTATATTGAGGTTGAAGCCATGTTAGAATCAGCTAAAATTATTGCTCTTTTTGTGATGGATTGGTGCGGGCTTCATACAGACGGGGAGGATGCTGATGATCAAAACAGTAAAGAATAGCGGTGTCACGGCTGTCATAGACAATGACCGCTTTAATAAACGAATTAGAGTCATTCGTTATGAAGGCGCTATTCAGGAAGTCTTGTCTGATATTATGACAGCGGCTGAAGAGGAGGGCGCCGAAAAAATTATTGTGTACACTAAACAGCATGACGAGGCGGAGCTGGCTAAACAATTGTTTACGCCGGAGGGCTTTCTCGAAGGCTACTATCTCGGCCATCGCGCTGCCGTCATGGTCCGTTATCTCACAGAAAAACGAAGACAAACAGATACCTATTTATCCGAGCAGGAAATGATAGAGCTATTATATAAATTGAAGCCTCAGCCACAAATCGAAGACAGGTCTCCTTTTACAATGAGAAAAGCAGAAACAAACGACATGTATCAGTTATCTATGCTGTATAAAAAAGTATTCCGCACGTATCCGACTCCTGTGTTTGATCCCGCCTATATTGAAAAGACGATGAATGAGCATACGCTTTATTATGTCATGCTTGAAGATGACCGTCTGATTAGCGCGGCAAGCGCAGATATCAATCCTGAGCTGGGGCATGCCGAAATGACGGACTGTGCCGTGCTTCCCGATTATCGGGGCCGTTCGCTGACAAGTATTTTAATAGATGCATTAGAAAAAGAAATGAGAGAGCAAGATATCTTTCAAGTATTTTCACTCGCCCGCGCTGCATCTTTTGGAATGAATGCGGTCCTGTATCATTCCGGGTATCAGTATAGCGGAAGGCTGATCAATAATTGTTATATAGGAGAAGGGCTCGAAAATATGAATATCTGGTGCAAGCGCCTGTAAGTGAAAAAGAAATGCACGAGGAGGAATTTCATTTGACAAACAAATGGTATAAACCGAAACGGCATTGGAAGGAGATAGAGTTATGGAAGGATGTTCCGGAAGAAAAATGGAATGATTGGCTGTGGCAGCTGACCCATACTGTAAGAACATTAGATGACTTGAAAAAAGTGATTAACCTGACCGAAGAAGAAGAGGAAGGCGTCAGAATTTCTACTAAAACGATCCCCTTAAATATCACACCCTATTATGCTTCCTTAATGGATCCCGACAACCCCAGATGTCCGATACGGATGCAGTCTGTGCCGCTCTCTGAAGAGATGCACAAAACAAAATACGACCTGGAAGACCCGCTTCATGAGGATGAAGACTCTCCGGTACCCGGTCTGACACACCGTTATCCCGACCGAGTCCTATTCCTTGTCACGAACCAATGCTCCATGTACTGCCGCTACTGCACAAGGAGGCGTTTTTCCGGTCAAATCGGAATGGGCGTCCCTAAAAAGCAGCTTGATGCCGCGATCGCCTACATTCGGGAGACACCCGAGATCCGGGACTGTCTGATTTCAGGCGGGGACGGGTTGCTGATCAATGATCAAATTTTAGAATACATTTTAAAAGAGCTGCGCAGTATACCGCATTTGGAAATTATCAGAATCGGCACAAGAGCGCCTGTTGTTTTTCCTCAGAGAATCACCGATCAACTGTGCGATATCTTAAAGAAATATCATCCGGTCTGGCTGAACACCCATTTCAACACAAGCATCGAAATGACGGAGGAATCCGTTGAGGCTTGCGAAAAGCTGGTGAACGCAGGTGTGCCGGTCGGAAATCAGGCCGTCGTGCTAGCAGGCATTAATGATTCGGTAACAATTATGAAAAAGCTTATGCATGACTTGGTGAAAATCAGAGTCCGTCCCTATTATATATACCAATGTGATCTCTCAGAAGGCATCGGACATTTCAGAGCTCCGGTTTCAAAAGGGCTGGAGATTATTGAAGGGCTGCGAGGCCATACTTCAGGCTACGCGGTACCAACCTTTGTCGTTGACGCACCAGGCGGCGGCGGGAAGATCGCACTGCAGCCAAATTATGTTTTATCGCAAAGTCCTGACAAAATCATCTTGAGAAATTTTGAAGGAGTCATTACCTCTTATCCGGAACCTGAACATTATATCCCTAACCAGGCTGACGCCTATTTTGAGTCTGTTTTTCCTGAAGCTGCTGACAAAAAAGAGCCAATTGGACTGAGTGCCATCCTTGCCGACAAAGAGATTTCTTTCACACCGGAAAACGTGGCCAGAATCAAAAGGAGAGAAGCATATACAGCGAAGCCGGGGCACGAAACCTTAAAGGACCGGCGGGAGAAAAGAGACCAGCTAAAGGAAAAGAAATTTTTAGCCCAGCAGAAAAAAGAAAAAGAGGCAGAAAGCGGGGGGGATTCTTCATGAAAACATGCGTATGGTGCGGTGTGCCTGAGGCGCAGCCTGGCACGAACACGGTTTATTGGGAGCTTCCTGACGGCACACGAGCCATAGAGCTGACAAACACCCCCGCGATGATTTGCTCTTCTTGCGGAATGGCCTACCAAGAGGATTCGACGATAAAGGATATTGAGGATCAGCTGTTTTTAATCAACACAAAAAAACTCCCTGAAAGTCTGACGTATCAACAGCTCATGGAAACGGAAAGGATATTAAAACGCAACTATTTTGATTTTTCCTGAATGATGTTTCGTTATTCTTTTGTTGTAATTTTACACTTGCACTGTATAATAGAACAACAAAAGACAGACACCAGGAGGGGAAACCCATGAAATCCTTTTATCACTATTTATTGAAATACAGACATCCTAAACCGCAGGACAGCATCAGTGAGTTTGCCAATCAGGCGTATGAGGATCACAGCTTCCCAAAAACATCAACCGATTATCACGAAATCAGTTCATATTTGGAGCTGAATGTTGATTATCTGGACACGATGGCTACGTTTGATGAAGCTTGGGAAAAATACGAGGCCGAGGTGCACGGCAAATAACCACATGTTTAAATCCGCAGATCCGCTGCGGATTTTTTGTGTGCATACACATACCATAATTGGATACTTCCAATGGTTTTCATGCCCATGCGAATTGGTGTAACCCAGCATACGATAGCGTATGAGAAATGTTGCGGCGAGGGGGAGACACCATGAAGCAAAATAAACCGAAATTCCAAGTAGGAGATATCGTAGTCGTCATTATGTATGGGACAGTCGGCACAATCACAAAAGTACACCAAATCGATAAGCACTATCTTTATGAAGTAAACCACAATGAAGTCTTATATTTTGAATCGTCCATTCAATTATATAAAGATTATGAAGGCGTCATTGTCGATATGGAAAAACTTGATATTGAATATGAATTCCTCATTGGAGATGTTGTTTATGTAAAAGATTATGGAAAAGAACTCTTTCGCATTATCGGCCACAGAACAGAAATTTGGAGATATTTAGAAGATGGCTGGGAAGATATTATTTATGAGCTGACTCGTTTAAAGGATGGAGAGTGGCTTGAAACGGAGGAAGAGGATCTCACGCTGGTTCTCAGAAAGTATGAAATGGACCAGTTTGTGCATCAGCTTTTGTTTGTCCATTATGTCGGAGAAACTGCCCATGAGATCGGCGAAGATATTGTACCGTCTGCTCTTCTTCAGTTTGAAGGCGAAGATGAAGATCAAGATACCCTGCGCATCCTGGCTGTATCAATTGTTGATGAGCTTTTGGATATTTACAACGACTACAAAATTCTGTACGAAATGTTTAAAGATGAAGAATATAAAGATATGATGATGTTTGTGCTGGAAAGTTTAAAAGAACACTTCAGTTAGTTTGTGAACAAGCGGATGATCACATATAAAAAGTAAGGCAGACAGCCCCAAATCATGACATGCGTCATACCATTGAGCGTTTTTTCCATCACCATATCGAATCTTTCTCCGTCCAGTGCTTCCATCATTTTAGCGATCATTTGTCAGCCTCCTATGGCTTGTTTTTTTATTCAATATATATGAATGAAAGAATTGTTTAGAACACCGGGTATAATTCATCCCGTTTTTTCATAAAACATAAAAAAGGAGGCGGTACGGTTATGAAAGAAATAGATCTTGTGATTGACACGGAAGAAATCGCTGAATTTTTTTACAGAGAGCTTGCAAGACGGGGCTACATACCGAGTGAAGATGAGCTGTTTGAAATCGCCGATATTACCTTTGATTATCTGATAGAAAAATGTATGATAGATGAAGAGCTGGATGAAGATTGTTAAGGCTTGAAACCGGAGCGGCCAGCTCCGGTTTTTTATTCGGCTGATATGAATTTTTGAGAAATAAAGGAGGGAAAATCTTGTACAAGCCAGTCAGTCTGTTTCTTCTCTTTCTTTTTTTAGCCGCGGTTATTCATACATCTGCTGTTCAATCAGCAGATGAAATGATCAGTAAGGCAGCCGCAGCTATCCGTCAGCCTTGGCTGAATGATGTGATGATTTGGGTGACTCATCTTGGTGCTACTTCCTTTTTACTGCCACTTATCGTAGTCATTGGGGCAGGGCTGTTTTTTTACAAGAGAACCTTGGATGGTTTTTTGATGCTCTTCATATTCGGAGCGGATCGTCTGTTAAACAAAATATTAAAAGAGTGGATCGAACGGACAAGGCCGGATTTTGAACCGCTCGTTCATGAGTCGTCCTTCAGCTTTCCGAGCGGCCACTCCATGAACGCTGCTTGTGTTTATCCAGTAATCGCCTACTTTTTAGTGAAACACATCCCGTTTTTGTCAAAGCATAAAAAAGCGGTATACATAATCGCCGGTACTGTCGTTATTTTGGTTGGTGCCAGCAGAGTCTACCTCGGCGTGCATTTTTTAACTGACGTTTTAGGAGGCTTCAGTCTCGGCCTGCTGCTGTTTTTCCTCATGAAAGGTTTTGACGAAAAGTTTCATTCGTTTCGACAAAAGTAGAGAGAGGAAAAAGAGGGCGAAACGCTAATATGTTATAGAAATAAAAGGGAGGGATCTTGATGATGTTATCCGTGTTTAAAAAGAAGTCTTGTTTTTACGATGTGACAATATTTCAAACACCCCGGTTTGGTGAAAAAAAAGGCTACAGAGCCGTCTATCGAACTGAACTGAACGGGAGCAATCATCAAGACGTGCTAAAAAGAGCGTTCTCTTTGTTTAATGTATTCGATACTGTTCCAAGTGATTATGATGCGAGATTTATGGCCACAGGGGATGTGATTTTGATTGATGAAGGCAGAAAAGGGAAAACATATTATAAACTGCTTCCCGCCGGATGGAGGAAAATCAATCGTCTGATTGTGCAAACAACATAACGAAAGAAAACTGCGGATATCCGCAGTTTTCTGTTTTTTAAGGTTTTCGTTTGGCCGCGGAATGCTCTTTTTCGTGCGCCTCTTCAGCCGCGATAACGTCTTTAGCAGGTATGTGGTTATTCTTTTTTTGTCCGGTTATCCGGTTACGCTGTTTCTTACCCATGTTTCATCCCTCCTTTTGCCGTTAGGTTCTCATATAAGCAGCTCAATTATCCCGATTTTCTCTAATGGCGCCTAAAAATACCCCGGATCATTTTCTTTTTTCGGAACATTCCTTTATAATCAATGCTGAAGTTTGTCTCATCATGACATCCGTTGTAAAATGAACGGACTGATCGTTAATTTTGGTTGAGGAGGATATGAGATGAGTGTACATATCGGTGCGGAAAAAGGACAAATTGCGGATACGGTACTGTTGCCGGGGGACCCTTTAAGAGCAAAATTTATCGCTGAAACGTATCTTGAAAATGTGGAATGCTATAATGAAGTCAGAGGCATGTATGGATTTACAGGTACATATAAAGGCAAAAAAATCTCTGTGCAGGGCACGGGCATGGGTGTTCCATCCATTTCAATTTACGTCAATGAATTAATTCAAAGCTATGATGTGCAAAATTTAATAAGAGTAGGCTCTTGCGGCGCCATCCGTAAAGATGTCAAAGTACGCGACGTCATTTTGGCCATGACTTCTTCTACTGATTCACAAATGAACAGAGTCGCTTTTGGAAGTATCGATTTCGCGCCTAACGCAGATTTCGAGCTTTTGAAAAATGCCTATGACGCCGCTAAGGATAAAGGCGTACCAGTGACGGTAGGCAGTGTATTTACTGCTGACCAGTTCTACAATGACGATTCTCAAATTGAAAAGCTTGCCCAATACGGTGTGCTCGGCGTAGAGATGGAAACAACCGCTTTGTATACATTGGCAGCGAAGCACGGTAGAAAAGCGCTGTCCATCCTGACCGTGAGCGATCACGTTTTAACAGGAGAAGAAACAACAGCAGAAGAGCGTCAAACCACTTTTCATGATATGATAGAAGTGGCTTTACATTCTGTATCAAAATAAAATAAATGAAGAGGCGTGCTGGGTGCCGGCAGCCCTTCTTTATGGATACGGAAACGATTGATAAAAGGAAGGTAATGTGATGATGAAAAAGTCCGGTAAATGGTTCTCGCTGGCCGCCGCTTTGAGTGTGACGGCAATTGTCGGAGCCGGCTGCAGCATGTCAAATGGAGATGCTCAAAAGGATACGAAAACCACTGCAGAATCAAAACAGACAGAAGAAAAAACAGCTGACAGCAAAAAAACAAATACGCAGGACAGTGAGTTCTTATTGGAAAGCAAGTTTTTCAATAACATTAAAAAAGTAGACGGCCTGGAAACCATTCAAAATCCAAAAAATATCCTCGCCCTTGTCAATAAGCAATACGCACTGCCAGGAGACTATGAACCTAGCGATCTAGTTATCCCTGATGTCGAGTTTTCTTTTGAAGAGAAAATACAAAAGCGATACATCAGAAAAGAAGCAGCAGACGCATTAAAAACGATGTTTGATGCAGCGAAAAAGGATGGCTATGAGCTGGCAGCCGTGTCAGGATACCGCTCGTATGACAGACAGCAGGTTATCTTTAAAAATGAAGTAAGCTTAAAAGGGGAAAAGAAAGCAAGAGAAGCTGTCGCATATCCGGGTGAAAGCGAACATCAAACAGGTCTGGCAATGGATATTTCCAGCCGAAGCAACGGTTTTGAGCTAAATGAGGCGTTCGGCAGCACTGAAGACGGAAAATGGGTGCAGAACAATGCATATAAATACGGTTTTATCATTCGCTACCCTAAAAACAAAGAAGACATCACGAAGTACGAATACGAACCATGGCATTTGCGTTATGTAGGCAAAAAGGCTGCAAAGGTTATTCATGAGAATGACTTAACATTAGAAGAATACTTTGAAAAAGTGAAGAAGATATAAAATAAAAACCCGCTTACCATTGGTTAAGCGGGTTTTTCCATTAAAAAAAGAATAAACCGGCGAGCGCCACACCTGTAATCAGCCCAAGGCCAATACCATATGCGGCTCCATATCCAAATCCGTAGCCGCCCCAATATCCATAGCCAAATCCGCCTCTTGGGCCCCCTGAAGTAACTGGAGCAATAAAGACCTTGCGGTTGGTTACCCGTGTAATTCTGCCCACATGGACCCTGCCGTTTCTTTCTGTAATTCTAGCAACTTTTCCTTGGTGCTGTCGGCAGATATGATAGTATTTTTCCAATATAATTCCCTCCTAATCCGTCTTTCTATCAGCTTATGATAGATAAACAAAAAAGGTTGGACGAAAAGAGGGGGTGAAGCGCCGTTTTACTTGTATGCGATAAAGATACAATGACCCATATACTCGCTGTATGCCTGCATGAGGTCATAATGGGACTGAAGCGTTTCATAGTAGATAGGAGCGATTGCTTGCGATACATCCATTTCTGTCGTCGGTTCAAATTCCATATCTTCCGGCAAAAGGGTGATCGTTTCTGTTTTCTGAAATCCATGGAAACGAATCGAGTCCATCCACTCCGATTCGTTATAAAGCTTTGTAAAACCGTAAAAGTCCATCATTTGCTTCTTTTCGCGCGGAGGCATCGGCTTTTTAAGCGCCGCTTCAATACCGATCAGCATTCCACCCGGCTTCAATACTCTATTAATTTCTTGAAGGGAGGATGTCAGATGGGAAAAACTGAGGACGGATTCGGACAGGACGCAGGAAAAGGACGCCGAAGAAAACGGAAGACGTTCCAGCTCTCCAAGATATGCAGGGATGGCCAGCCCTTCATTTGCAAATCTTTTTTTCGCCTTCTCAAGCATGACAGGGTCTTTATCAACGACTGTGACAGGATAAAGCAAATGTCCTAAATAAGCCGCAGTCTGCCCCGTCCCGCATCCGGCATCAAGAATCGGCTGATCAGGCGGAGGTGCCGCTTTTTGCAATACGGCTTTTGAAAAAGCAAGCCCGCCTGGATGTGCACCTGAGACACCGAATAAGGACAGCATTTCTAAATATCGGCTCAAAATGGTATCCTCCTTTTTGGTTATTATATGTCGTGAAAAGACATAGGTTTATGAAACGATAAAGAAGGGCGGATCTCTATATTTTCTGCTCCGAGTTGACGAATAGGAAATCGTCCATGATAATAATGTAAGAAGAAAAGGTGGTGTTTAATTGAAACGGCAATTGAAACTGTTTTTTGTTGTGCTGATCACTGCGGTTGTCGCTTCGGCGCTGACTTTATTTATTACGGGCAATTCAAGCATTCTGGGCCAAAAATCAACAAGCGCAGGAGATAGTAAGTTCGATAAATTAAATAAAGCGTATGAGCAAATCAAAAGTGATTATTACAAGGAAACAAACGATGACAAATTAGTAGACGGAGCAATTAAAGGAATGATTGAGTCTCTGGACGATCCTTACTCTACCTATATGGATCAAGAGGAAGGAAAATCATTCGAAGAAAGCATTTCTGCATCCTTTGAAGGAATAGGAGCGCAAGTAGAGGAAAAAGACGGTGAAATCCTTATTGTTGCGCCAATCAAAGGTTCACCTGCTGAAAAAGCCGGAATCAAACCGAAGGATCAAATCCTGAAAGTAAACGGGAAAAGCGTAAAAGGCATGAATGTAAATGAAGCCGTCGCTTTAATCCGCGGCAAAAAGGGCACAAAAGTGAAGCTTGAGCTGAACAGAGCGGGAGTGGGAGAGATTGATCTTTCCATTAAGCGCGATACGATTCCTGTTGAGACCGTCTATTCTGAGATGAAAGACAACAATATCGGTGAGATTCAAATCACTTCTTTCTCTGAAACAACTGCTAAAGAGCTGACAAATGCGATCGACAGTTTAGAGAAAAAAGGTGCCAAAGGCTATATTTTAGACTTGAGGGGCAATCCGGGCGGCTTAATGGACCAGGCGATTACAATGAGCAATCTGTTTATTGATAAAGGTAAAAATATTATGCAGGTTGAGTACAAAAACGGCTCAAAAGAAGTCATGAAAGCGGAAAAAGAACGAAAAGTCACCAAGCCGACTGTCGTTTTAGTAAATGACGGAACAGCGAGCGCTGCAGAAATCATGGCCGCTGCCCTTCATGAATCGTCAGGCATTCCGTTAATTGGAGAAATCACATTCGGAAAAGGCACAGTGCAGACCGCAAAAGAGTATGAGGATGGCTCAACAGTCAAACTGACAATGGCCAAATGGCTGACTGCTGACGGTGAATGGATTCATAAAAAAGGCATCAAGCCGCAAGTGAAAGCAGAACTTCCTGATTACGCGAAGCTCCCATATTTGGACGCTGATAAAACGTACAAATCAGGCAATACAGGCACTGAAGTCAAAGTCGCTCAGCAAATGCTGAAAGCACTTGGCTATCAGGTGAAGGTAAACAGTACGTATGATCAAGATTTTGTATCAGTCGTCAAACAGTTCCAGAAAAAAGAGAATCTGAAACAAACAGGCGTGCTGACTGGCGATACTACAACAAAACTAATGACAGAACTTCAACAAAAGCTGTCAAATAATGATACGCAAATGAAAAAAGCAATTGAAACGCTGAAAAAAGAAATGTAAAAAAGCCATACGCGGCTACCGCGTATGGCTTTTTTTAAGCACCCTTCTGATTCGGATTCGGTTCAGTTTTTTTACCAAATAAACCTTCTTTGACTGGATTCGAACCTGCTCTTTTTACAAACAGCGGATTGAGAATGACTACAGCGATGATATTGGCGGACAATCCCCAGAAACCTTCATAAATGCCGTGTGCAGATTGAGTGATATACACAATAAACGTAACCGCAAGGCCTGCTAATAATCCGATCACTGTTGCCTCTCTCGTTTGGTTCTTCCAGAATAAGCTGACGGCAATCGCCGGGAAGATCTGCACCATACCGGAAACGCCTAAAAGCTGAAGTGTTACTAAGGCAGTCGGGAACAGCATTCCAAATAGAAGAGCAAGACCGATCACGACAAACACCATGGAACGTGTAATAAGGGTCAGTTTGCTTTGTGACACATTTGGATGGATCAAGTCACGGTATAAGTTATTGGCAAATAAATTCGATGCTCCGATAGCCATGATCGAACAAGGGATCAATGAAGCTAGGGCGATAGTAGCGTATGCAAAACCTTGTGCCACGCCGCCGTAAGACGTCTGAATCAGATGCAGCAGCGCCAGTCTTGGATTTGTATCTTCCGGCAGCACAAGAAAAGCGATAAAACCAAGGAAAATAACTAAGATTAAAACGATGTTATAAAGCGGCAAAAACATGCTGTTTTTTCTAACTGCATCGGCACTTTTCGCCGTAAATACACCTGTAGCGGCATGTGCCCACATAAAAAGTGCCAAGGCGGATACAATAGATGCTGTAATAAACCAAGGGATGCCTTTTGGGCCCTCTGTCGGTATCGTCAGCATTTGCGGCGCTTCCTTTACCAATGTATCAATCATCGGCGTCCAGCCGTTGAAATGAATAAGAGGGAGGGAAACGACCATAAACAGCATAATCACCCATACTAAAATATCTTTAATAATGGCTGTAAAAGTAGGCCCTTTAATCCCGCTGAAAAACGTGTAAAGAGCAACTAGAATGAATGAGATGATGACAACGAACTTTACGTTGATATAGCCGGTCCCCGCCACCTGAAGCGTATCTTGAATTCCGCTAAGCTGAAGACAGATATATGGGATAAGCATCAGGACACCGACAATTGCAACGAGACTTGCCAACAGCTTGCTGTCAAAACGTTCCCGCGCATAATCAGCGAGAGTTGTTAATTTGTGAATTTTCGCAACTTTCCAAAGTTTCGGCAGGAAGAAATAGGCGATAAAATAAGCCAATACGGAGTAAGGAATTGCAAAAAACGCAACACTTCCGCCTGTGTAAGCCGTACTGGTCAGGCCTAAGAAAGTATATGCCGTGTAAAGGTCAGCGCCTACTAAAAACCAAACGAGAAGGCCTCCAAAACGTCTGCCGCCGACAGACCATTCTTCCACCGAGGTTCGCGATGATTTGTCTCTCCCGGCGAGAAATCCGATACAGACAACAGTTAATACGATAATAGCCGTAATCATAAGTGCAGTGAGATTTCCTTGCATCATTCAATTCCTCCATCTTTTTTTTGCACCAGGTAAATGCCAAACGAACATACCGGCGTAATAATAATCCACAGCAGCAGCCAAAAATGGAAAAAAGGAAGGCCGATAATAATCGGTTCGATTCGATTCACAAACGGCAAAAGTGCAAGCTGAATGAATGGTAAAATGATGAGTATAACAATAAGTGCTTTTTTAACCATTTACTTTCCTCCTGAAACATGATAATGCTCACTATAATAGCAGTTGTAAGATAAGATCACAAGATAATTATTAGAAAAAAATGATTTTTTCAATTATTTAATTAAATCACATGGTTTGCATCCTGCACATTATAGGTTTAAAATAATAAATATCTCGAAACCAAGATAATTTAGGAGTGAAAAGATGAAAACAGAAGGATTGCATCATGTCACAGCATTTGCCAGAGATCCGCAAGAAAATTTGCGATTTTATACAGAAGTGCTCGGGCTTCGGCTTGTCAAAAAAACAGTGAATTTCGATGACCCGGGAACATATCATTTTTACTTTGGGAATCAAAATGGAGATCCAGGGACCATTATTACCTTTTTCCCGTTCCAAGGAAGCGGGCAGGGGACGGTAGGGAAAGGCCAAGCCGGCCGGATTTACTTTTCAGTCCCTAAAGGCTCTCTGGCTTTCTGGAAGGAACGCCTTCAAAATAATGGACTGAATGCAGAGGAGAAAATGCTATGCGGGGAACACGCGCTGATCTTTGATGATACAGAAGACCTTCCGTTAGCAATCATGGAAGACGGCGAAAGCGGAAAAAGCGAGTGGACACCTGACGGCATTTCAGAACATGAAGCCATCACCGGAATGAGAGGCGTGCTGCTGTACTCCTATGATCCGAAAGCAACGATTCAATTGTTAGAGGAAAGCTTCGGATACAGCAAAGCAGCGGAAGAAGATCAGATCGTTAGACTGAAATCCGCAGCGGCTGTCGGAAACGTGATTGACGTTCATTTGCAGCCGGAAAAAAGAGGCGTCGGCGGTTATGGAACAGTTCATCATATAGCGTTTCGGACAACGAGTGAGGAGCAGGCCAAGTGGCAGCCAATGATTGCTGAAAAACATCTCCCTTCATCAGAAATTCTGGACAGGGAGTATTTCACATCAATTTATTTCAGGGAAAAAGGCGGCATCCTATTTGAAATTGCCACAGATGAACCAGGCTTTATGACAGATGAAACGTTTGATGAGCTGGGGACATCCTTAAAGCTGCCTGAATGGCTGGAGCAACACCGCAAACAAATTACAGATATTTTGCCTGAATTGTAGGAGGGGACATGATGAAGCATATTTTTGAAAAAGGGACATCTGATAACGTTTTACTGCTGTTACATGGAACCGGAGGAAATGAGGATGATCTCCTTTCATTGGGCCGTTTTATAGATCCGGATGCTCATTTGCTCGGGGTCAGGGGATCAGTGCTCGAAAATGGAATGCCGCGCTTTTTCAAACGCCTTAGCGAAGGTGTATTTGATGAAAAGGATCTCGTTGAGCGGACAAAAGAATTGAAAGATTTTATCGACGAGGCGGCACAAACGCATCAGTTTGACCGGAGCCGGGTGATTGCAGTCGGCTACTCAAACGGCGCAAATATCGCGGCGAGCCTGCTTTTTCATTATGCGGATGTTTTAAAGGGGGCTATTCTGCATCATCCTATGGTGCCGATACGGGGGCTTGAGCTTCCCAATATGACAGGGCTTCCTGTTTTCATTGGGGCGGGAAAATATGATCCGCTTTGCACAAAGGAAGAATCGGAAGAGCTTCACCGCTGTTTGCTTGACAGCGGGGCATCTGCTTCAGTTTTTTGGCAGGATGGTGGCCATCAGCTCACACAGCATGAAGCTGAACAGGCTCGCCAATGGTACAAAGATACGTTTCAATAAAAAAACCTTAGTCCGTGTTTATCCGGACTAAGGTTTTTCTTAGATTTACAGCCAAGTTGATACTTTTGATAGAGGCAAGCGGTTGCTTTGGTGTGCAGGTTTCACTGCTTTCCCGATAGAAATAAGCATAACCGGAACATAGCGCTCGCTGATATCAAATTCCTTTTGGAACTGCTCCTTATTAAATCCTCCGATTGCGCAGGTGTCATAACCTTTCGCTTTTGCGGCAATCATAAGCTGCATAGCAGCCAATGAAGCATTTAAGAAAGCGGAATCGCGTGCAAACTGTTCACTTTGGTAAGCACCGTTAATTTGGCCAAGAAGCGTTTGTTTGATTTCATCCGTGATGAAACCTTGGTTTGCCAGTTCAGCGTAAACGTCTTCACCGTTTTCATTCGCTTTTAGATCGCCTAAAATGGCAACGACAGCAGAAGATTCAACAATTTGTTTTTGGTTATATGCTACAGGCAGAAGAGCCGCTTTTGATTCATCGCTGTGGAAAACTGTAAAATGCCAGTGCTGCAGATTCCATGCAGAAGGCGCTTTAGTGGCGAGCTCCAAAAGATCAGTCAGTTCCTCTTTAGAGATCGGGGCATTGGTATCATATTCCTTAACAGATGCCCGTGCTTGCAAAATGTCCAGAGTATCAGTCATAATGTTTCCTCCTTCGGGTAAACGTGGTATGATAATAGAAAAGTTAGAAGCTTACTAAATGTAACTTGAAAGATAATTTTAATGGATCAGTGAATACTTGTCAAACAATAGATGAAGGGATGAAGACTAGTGGGAAATACAATGTGCCCTAAAATGGAGTCAGCTTTCTCATTGCTGGGAAAACGATGGAACGGTCTGATCATCCATGTACTAATGGATGGGCCGAAACGATTTAAAGAGATAACGGAAACCATACCGATGATCAGCCAAAAAATGCTGGCAGAGCGCCTTAAAGAGCTAGAGCAAAACGAAATTGTTGAACGCCGGGTTCTTCCCGAGACACCGGTAAAAGTGATCTATACGCTGACTGAAAAAGGAACCGCGCTGCAAGCCGTATTTCAAGAAATGCAAGCGTGGGCCGATCAATTTTGTGAGCCTGGTGTTACAGTGTGCGAAGAAGAGAAATAATGGAAAGAAACAGAGCATCCGCAGAAAGGGTTTGTGTCAGTGAGAAAGTCATGTAAGTGGGTCATACCGTTTACATGACTTTTTATTTTAGGAGCCATGTTATGAATCAGCTTTTATTTTACATATATAAAAAGAGATGTTAGGATGATGTCAACATACAAAAATAGGAAAGGATCCTTCCGTGAAAAAGTTACTAACAGCTATCCTGTTGTTAATGGGAATCATCATTTATCTTGTTGTTCAAATCAGCAAACCGGAGCTCTATCTGCCTGAATTTTATATATACGATCAAAACCCTGTCAGCTTTCATTGGAATTACATAGGAATCGAAACTGGGTATAAAAAGGGAGACCCTGATTCTATCCACCAAATCTGGATCACACCGTTATATTTCGTTTTGCTGGCTGTTTTCATTCTGGTTATTTCTGCTTTTTTGAAAAAGAAATAAAAAAAGAGAGGTCTTGAATAAGGATCTCTCTTTTTTATTTCATTGATGGCCATTCGCTAAGTGTAAAGCAGATGAAGAAGTTTCACCATCTTATAACTTACCATTCAAAAATTGTGCCTCGCCGAGCCCGAAACTCCAATCAGCATCACCGTTTTCCGTAATGGAAACCATTAGGTCTTCCGGGGAAATACCGCATTCTGCTTCTAGTTTTTCAGCCAGCAAGGCATATAATTTCTCTTTTTGGCTCTTTGTTCTTGTTTTACTTGTAATGCTGATCACGATCAAATCCTTGCTTCTATGAAATCCTAATCCGGTATCGTGAATCACGAGCTCATTCGCGGGGTGCTGGTGCACAATTTGATATCGGTCACTCTCCGGCACGCCAAACGCCTCTACCATCGCTTGATGAGCAGTGTCTAATAGCGATTGTAATGCTTTTTGATCACGGCCTTCTATCAGATCGAAACGTAATAATGGCATTTGTATTCCTCCTTTTGTAACACTGATTTTATCAGCATGTTATCACATTGTTTTGTTATCTGAAGCCAATTGATAGATAAAAAACATAACATATAACCAATAATTGATCAATATATAACTATGTTGTTGTCTGACAGCCTATGAAATCATAAATATTCTTGGCAGCAATTGATTAGGAGATTAGCATGAAATAATAGTTGATCAAAAGATGATAATTATATCACCACGAAGATCCTATTTCGTTAAAAATGAAAACATTTTCTAACAAACATCCGGAGAATTGTCAAAAACAACATGAAAATGGAGGTTAGCCATGCCGATTTTTATCATTGCTGCCGGGGTTTTTATTTTGTTATTTCTGACGGCTTGAGCATGAAGGAAACGTTTCAAACATGGAGGCTGCTCACAACGGTCCTCTCAGTACAGGACTGGGCTGTGTTTTATTGGCCGGACTATTTTTGTAATAATGTTTTATCAGTAAAAATCAATATAACAATAGCCCAATCGTTTTTCTTCCTGGATGAATACCTTACATATAGGCAGACATAAAGGAGGAAATAATCATGTACCCTCAACACTCGTATTATCGCGGGAACCCAGGTCCGGCCGGATACCCGGAACGAAACCCTTTTTTGTTTGGCGCTCCTTTAGTCGGCGGTTTATTAGGCGGTTTTCTTGGGAGTGCTCTTTTTAATTATCCGCGTCCCTATGCGTATCCGCCTGTTCCTTACGGTTACGGAGGTGCGCCATACGGCCCCGGAGGACCGTATGGCGGAGGTTATCCCGGTTTTTATTAGCAAAAACGGCCTGCTTCTGTGCAGGCCGTTTTTTATCGCATAATTTCTACCTCGGACATATTGTAGTCCTGCTGTTTATGAAACATGACTTCTAGATGGCTGTCTTTATATACGGCTTTCGTTCCTTTCCGCTTGACAAGACAGGGAAGATTTACTTTTTTAGGATGGGACAAACCCGGGAAATGTTCAATCAGTAATGTATGAGATGTATGTTTAATTTTGAGCTGTTCCAGCTGGCTTTCATTTACTGAAACCTTTACAAACACATGGTCTGCTGTTTCGAATATATCTATATCAGGTTCGGTGCGCTGTGTTTTTTCTTTAGTCGGGAGAGGATCGCGAAATGGAAATTGAGCCGCGTAATCACTTCCGAACACACTTTCCATTACACTGTTTACATAATGCTCAACCTCTTTTGGATCGGCCTTTTTTAATGCTTCCTTGGAAAATTGATTTTGGAAAGGAAAGTACTTGTTCCACTCAAACATCTTCATCACACCTTTCTTCACGGACAAAATAGTATATGCCTGCTCGATCTTTCACGTGATATAATATAAGATGCTCTAAAGAAAGGCAGGGACAAAATATGCATCATTCAGAAACAAAAAAAGGCGTTCTTTACACAGCCGTTTCCTTTACGATGTGGGGGCTGTTTCCGCTTTATTGGAAGCTTCTTGAACAGCTGCCGGCACTTGATATTTTAGCTCACCGTATCATTTGGTCTTTTGTTTTTATGTGTATCGTGCTTTTTTTCTTGCGTCAATGGAAAACGGGGTGGCATGAGCTGCGGTCTTTAAAAAAGAACGGAGGCATACTATCTTTATTTCTCGCTTCAATTCTCATTTCGGTTAACTGGTTTGTATACATATGGGCTGTCAATCATGGATTTCTGCTAGAAGCAAGTCTTGGCTACTACATCAATCCGCTTGTGTCAGTTCTTCTCGGCATTTTGTTTTTAAAGGAAAAGCTGAATCGCCTTCAATTGGTTGCAGTTTCGATAGCGGCAGCCGGCGTTATTATTTCTGCGTTTCAATACGGCTCCATTCCGTACATCGCGCTGTTGCTTGCATTCAGCTTTGGCTTATACGGATTTACCAAAAAAAGAACAAGTCTTTCAAGCGCTATCGGTTTAACACTCGAGACATTCATGATTATGCCGATTGCATTGGGGTATTTGCTGCTTAGCGGCCATATTCAGCCTGCGGGTGCAGAAAGCGGCGGGGCATGGGTGCTTCTCTTTTTTGCCGGTGTGTTTACCGCGCTGCCGCTCTTATTGTTTGCTGAAGGGGCGAAACGGCTGCCGCTGTATCAAGTTGGTATATTACAATATATTGCACCGACCATCACCTTGCTGATCGGGCTGTTCATTTACCATGAGCCATTTTCAAGCTCGAAGGCATTTACCTTTGCCTGTATATGGGCTGCATTAGTCTTGTTTACGTTTTCACAAGTGAAATGGAAACGAGCATCAAAAAGTCATTGAGCCTTTGGCTTTTCAGTTTGAGTATATATTATGTATAATCATTTCATGTATGTAAGACATAAAGGAGCAGGACGATGGACAATGATATAGAAATAGTAAAAGCATACGCCTCGCTATGGAACAGCCGCTCTTTCTCAAACGAAGATGCAGAAGCGATTACAGAGGCAATTGATCTTGAGCTTTTGGATAAGAGAACACATCCGAGACTCCGTAAACCTATGCTGGAAAAATATTATGCCGCTATACAGCGCATTGTGAATTCACAGCTGGAACCGGCTGTCAAATATCAACTGGTCAAATTACATACAGAACGCGTACAGTATCTAAAAGAAGAAAGAGGGGAGCAATTATGAAAGCAATCATAAAAGAAGATGTGCAAGCATCTTTAGAACGATATGCGGACCGCCCTGTATATATCCATTTAGAAACCACAACCGGTTCTTACTCGGCACATTTAAATGAAAAAAACATGACGGTTGTTGCTTATATACGCAATGCGAAGGTAACCTATCATCAAGCTAAAATCAAAGGGAGCGGGCCTTACCGGGTCGGCTTAAAAACAGAAGAGGGCTGGATTTATGCTGAAGGCCTGACTGAGTACACAGTAGATGAAGAAAACCGCTTATTAATGGCAGGACACTTGCCGGGCGGGAAACTGGCTATTTCACTTCAAATCAGTGAAAAACCGTTCACAGTTTAAAGAAAAGGGTGAAAAAATAATGAAAGAACACGTGCTTGTAATCCTGCCTCACCCTGATGACGAATCATACGGTGTGGCGGGTCTGATTGCTTTAAACAGAAAAAAAGATGTGCCCGTTACATATGCTTGCGCTACGTTAGGCGAAATGGGCAGAAATATGGGTGATCCATTTTTCGCTAATCGGGAAACCTTGCCATTATTAAGAAAACAAGAGCTTATCAACGCCTGCAAAGAAATGGATATTAATGACTTGCGAATGCTCGGACTTCGGGATAAAACGCTTGAGTTTGAAGACGATGAATATTTAGCTGATATCATGGAAGAAATCATAGATGATGTAAAACCAAGCTTAATTGTCACATTTTATCCGGGACATGGCGTGCATCCTGACCATGATGCATGCGGGGAAGCGGTCATCCGCGCATTGTACCGCAAAAAGAAAGAAGACCGTCCGCGCACACTATGCATGGCTATTACACGCAATAGGGAAGAGGTGCTTGGCGAAGCAGACGTCGTACTTGATATCAAAGAAGTGGCAGATATTAAAATGAACGCGTTAAGAGCTCATCGCACCCAGACGGAAGGTATGCTCCGAGAGCTTGAGGAAAAACTGAAAAACAATGAACCTGTTATGGCAACATGGTTTGAAGAAGAAGTGTATTGGACATATCAATGGAATGATTAAAAAAAAGAAGGTATAAGGCCCTTGAGGGGACCTTATACCTTTTTTAATTTCAAGTCAGATGCAATCGCTGATGCAAGAGTAGATCTCAGTGAGATGTCCTCAAAAGACAAACCGAGCTGAACCGCGGTTTGCGCAATTTCCGGGCGGATCCCCGACAATGTGGATGAAACGCCGATCAAACGCAGCGCCTCAATCAGACTGAACAGCTGGTGGGCAACCATGGTATCAATTACCGCTACTCCGGACAAGTCAATGTAAAGCTGCGTCACCTTTTTTTTCGCACATTGATTCAATGTATTTTCCATGATCAATTTAGCGCGGACGGTATCAATATCACCGATTAACGGAAGCAGTCCTACACTGTGGAACAGCACGATCACCGGGGCGCTCAATTCAGTGATCATATCCTTTTGGGCTTGAAGCTGAAGGCTTGTGTTTTTGTACATTTCTTCTATAAAAATATGAATCACAAGATCAAACGCCTTAATAAGGGTGTGATACAAATCCTCGGCTTCTTCGCTTTTCACGATATCCTGATTGATATGAACAAAGTCCTTCACATAGGAAATATACAAGTCTCTCACTCTGACAAACTCACGGATAATATAGTGGATAGGCGTTTTTAAATGCTCTTGATCCTGGGTGACTTCAAATGCCCAGGCTTTTAGAATGGGCAAGTATACCTCTTCTTCATCTATAAAGATACGGCTGATCTTATAATTGAAAGCAAGATTCTGGCTCTTTAAATTTTTAATGACGGCCGGGTCTGTTGATGCATAGATTGAATTCGGATCAGTTTCTTCGATTGTTTCATACCATGTAGAACTTATTTCTTCTGCATGCTGAGACAGATACTCATATAATTTCTGATTTTGTGCCATGTCATATCACCTCTTTTAAAATTCCTGTTTCAATAAATAACGCTTCTGCAGTTTAACCAGCCTGAAAAACAGCCCGACTGCTCCTGCCGCTAGCCCTGCAATTAACCCGATCCAATAACCGAACGCGCCAAGTCCTGTAAACGTGCCGACCGCATAACCGACAGGAAGGCCGATAACCCAATAAGAAATAAAAGCGGCTGCAAGTGTATAATTGACATCTTTATATCCTCTGAGGGCGCCCTGAATAGGTGCTGCCACAGCATCGGAAAGCTGAAAAAACAGCGCGTAAATTAAAAAGTGCTGCGTTAGCCGGAGGACATCCGGATCAGAGGTGTACATACCTGCGATTTGCTCTCTGAATAAAAGGATACAGGCAGCTGTTAACAAAGAAAAGCCTACTGCCATCATGATGCCGATAAAGCTGTAAGAGCGAGCGTCTTTAAAACGAGCTGCTCCGGCCTCAAACCCGACAACTATCGTTAAAGCCATGGACACGCTGAGCGGCAGCATATATAAAAGTGACGCAAAGTTCATGGCGGCCTGATGGGACGCGATGGTCACTGTATTGAAATGGCTCATCAGCAAAGTGACAGCCGCGAAGATACTCGTTTCAAAAAACACGGCAAACCCGATGGGCAGTCCGATTTTCAGCATATTTTTGCACGCTTCCCAAGAGAACTTATACATGATAAGGAAAATGCCATATTCAGAAAACGGCGCTGCTTTATGAATGATGATAAAACTGATGATACAGATGCACCAATACGTAAGCGCTGATGCAATTCCGGCGCCGACTCCGCCAAGGGCAGGCATGCCGAATTTTCCGAAAATAAATACGTAGTTTAACACAAAATTAATCGGCAGTGAACATAGTGTAATCATCATGGTCACTCGTGTTTTTCCTAATGAGTCAATGAACGATCTCAAAACGGTGTAAACAAATAAAGGAAAAATCCCCAAAGATAAAAACCCTAAAAAGTGCTTAGCAATGTCATATACGTGAGCCTCAAGGTTCAATCGGGACAGAACAGGATCAACTATTCCATATCCAACCGCTAAAACGGCAATGCTTAGAAGCGCGGCCACATATACAGCCTGTAAGACAGTAAAGGGAATTTGTTTGGTGTTATCAGCACCTAATAGTTGTGCGACAATCGGGGTGACAGCCATTAATATACCTGCCAGTCCAGTATAGACAGGCGTCCAAAGACTTGATCCAATGGCCACACCGGCTAAATCGGCGGCGCTGACTTTCCCTGACATCACCGTATCTAAAAAGGTCATGAGAGAAAGCCCCGCCTGCGTAATTAAAATCGGAATTAAAATGTGCAAAAGCTGTTTTATCTTTTGTCCGGCGTTTTTGGTTTCTTTCATACATTGATCCCCGTTTCTTTATCATAACGAGAGAAATTATAACATTTTATGTATAAAAAGCAATGAACGCCTGGCCTATTCTTTTTTTGTCGGCTTCGTTTTTCTAAACATTTGGGCATAAATAAAAGAAAGCGAAATAACGCCTAAAAAGGTGCAGATATATTGAATGATTCTTTCCATTTCCATTCTTTACATACCTCCTTTACCAATAGAATGTACATCAATAAGATAAGCATGCGTGCAAAGTTGAAAATATGAAAAGGAGATGAAGGCCCATGCATTACGAACAGATGACAGAAAGTGTATTCACGGCAAAGATACAATCGCATTTAGAACAGATATTAGGGGATGCTTCTCTTATTTTGAAAACGTTACACGAAAAAGATCAATGCCTCCTTTGTGAATTGGATGACTTGGGACGTATTTTTCAGAATATGCACGGCATTGCCTCATCCTTTTATTTGCAATCATACATTGAACAATTTACACCGTCATTTGTGGAACTGGCCAAGGCGATTAAAAATTTATCGGAAAATAAGCATGGCGCGTTAATTGTCATTGAAAGGGCAGACCCGGTTGACAAATTTATTCAAAAAGGAACATCGCTTCATGCAGAAATCAGTGCTTCATTAATTGAAAGCATCTTTTTCCCGGGAAACCCTCTTCATGACGGCGCTTTATTAGTGAGGGATCATACACTCGTCTCAGCCGGAAACGTTCTCCCGCTGACGACACAAGAAGTGGATATTCATCTGGGAACCAGGCACCGGGCGGCTTTGGGGATGTCTGGATATACAGATGCGCTTGTGCTGGTTGTTTCTGAGGAAACAGGCAAGATGTCGTTTGCGAAGGACGGTGTGTTATATCCGCTCATCTCACCGAGAACATAAAAATAAACAAAAGGACCTGAACAGCTTTCGTCTCATGAGACAAAATGACTGGAATAGAACTCTTTTTTAAAAGCATTCATGCCATACTGAATGCTTTTTTTCTTGAAAATAGAAAGTCAGGAAATGTAACCTAGTATAAAAGTTATATTGGGTTAATATTAATAAAGTTAAATACTTTACCTGATTTTGTATTTATAGTACTGTATAAAATATTACATAAATTTTAATGGGAGGGTGTGCCGCATGGCTAATGTATTAATGATCGGTTTTCCGGGAGAGGGCCATATTAATCCGTCTATCGGTGTAATGAAGGAGCTGAAATCACGAGGAGAAAACATTACTTACTATGCAGTAAAGGAATATGAAGAAAAAATCACCGCGCTTGATATTGAATTTCGTGAATATAACGATTTTAGAGAAGAATATTTCGGAAAAAACGCAACTGGTAATGAGGAAAGAGATTTTGCCGAAATGATATGCGCCTTTTTGAAAGGGTGTAAGGACATCGCCATCCATATTTATAATGAAGTGAAAAACGAATCATATGATTATGTCATATATGATCACCATTTCCTGGCCGGTAAAATCATTGCCAATCTGCTGAAGCTGCCGAGATTTTCATTATGTACGACCTTTGCAATGAATGAGGATTTTTTAAAGGAAATGATGGACACCTTCAACAGCAGACCATTTGAAGACTCACCTTATTACGAATCCTATCAGCAGCTCGCAGAAACCTTAAATGCCGAGTTTCAAGCGGGGATTACCAAGCCTTTTGACGTTTTTTCGTCCGATGGAGATTTGACGATTGTCTTTACGTCAAGAGAATTTCAGCCAATGGCTGAGCAATTCGGAGAACATTATGTTTTTGTTGGTCCTTCAATTGCAAAAAGAGCCAAAAGCAATGACTTTCCATTCGATGAGATTGACAATGAAAACGTGCTTTTTATTTCTATGGGAACCATTTTTAATAATCAAAAAGAGTTTTTCAACCAATGTCTCGAGGTGTGCAAAGACTTTGACGGAAAAGTTGTGCTGTCCATTGGGAAACATGTTAAACAAAGTGAGTTAAACGATATTCCTCACAATTTTATTGTCCGCCCGTATGTGCCGCAGCTTGAAATCCTGAAAAGAGCCAGTTTGTTTGTCACCCACGGCGGAATGAACAGCACAAGCGAAGGGTTATATTTTGAAACACCGCTCATTGTCATTCCGATGGGAGCTGATCAATTTGCTGTCGGAAAACAGGTGGAACAAGTAGGTGCGGGGAAAGTGCTGAAAAAAGAACAGCTGTCTGAAAACCTTCTGAAAGAAACCATTCAAGAAGTGATCAGCAATCCTGTTTATGCTGAGAAAGCAAAAGCAATTGGTCAGTCACTGAAAGCAGCAGGCGGTGCTGAAAAAGCTGCCGACAGCATTCTTGAATATGTTAAACACAATACTCAATCAGCTAACGTATAGTGTATACAGCCTGTTCATTTGAAATGGACAGGCTTTTAACTGTTTCGGAAAGCTGGGCAGAGTTGCAGTCAGAAGAAGGGATTTGACACTTTGATAGAGAATTGAAAGAAAAACAGACAGGAAAGGAGGAAAATCTGCTTCTTTCATCAGCATAAACCAATCATTTTACCCCCGCTTAAATAGTTCCTTAGACTTTCGATAAACCTATACAAATTATGTAAAGTATTAGGTGTTTATCTAGAGTTTTAAGCTCGAACGAAGCTGAATTTGCTGCCGGATCTATAAAAATTTGTTTATAACGCTAAAAAAGTGACGATAAAACGTATGTGTGCCATTTTTGGAAACAGAATACTAATTATTTCTGTTTGTCTCATAAAAAGTTTAGGAGGTTAAATGAATGAAAAAGAAGATCGTAGCCGGCTTGGCTGTTTCCGCAGTTGTTGGGTCATCGATAGCAGCAGCACCCGCGGACGCAAAAACGATAAAGGTGAAAAGCGGTGACTCTCTTTGGAAACTTTCGCGCCAGTATCATACGAGTATTTCAGCACTGAAATCCGAAAACAAATTGAAATCGTCAATGCTTTATGTCGGCCAAAGCCTTAAAGTTCCTGAAAGCAGCAAAAAAAGCAAAACATCCTCATCAAACTTAAGCAAAACGTCAACATACACCGTAGCATATGGTGATTCCTTATGGATGATTGCCAAAAATCATAAAATGAGTGTTTCAGAGCTTAAAAGCTTAAACAGCCTGAGCAGTGATTTGATTCGTCCCGGCCAAAAACTGAAAATTAAAGGGACAAGCAGTTCAAATGGTTCGAATGGGCAGAAAAAAAGCAACGGTTCAAATTCTGCAGGCTCATCAAAAAGTACATATACTGTAAAGCTTGGTGATTCTCTGTGGAAAATCGCAAACAGTTTAAATATGACGGTGGCCGAATTGAAAACCTTAAACGGCTTAACATCAGATACGCTTTACCCTAAGCAAGTATTAAAAATAAAAAAAAGCAGCTCATCCAATAGCGGGAGCAGCGGTTCCAAAAAGCCGTCAAACTCAAATTCTTCAAAAACAACTACATACAAAGTGAAATCAGGCGATTCGTTATGGAAGATTGCGAATCAACTGGGCGTCACTGTGCAAAGTATCCGTGATAAGAACAATTTGTCTAGTGATGTTCTGCGAATCGGGCAGGTTCTCACGATTTCAGGAACGACTAAATCAAATAATTCCAATAAGACAGTCCCGAAAGACAAACCAGGATCAAACGTTCAAATTGGAACAAAGATTGACAGAATGATAACAGAGGCAAAAAGATATGTCGGTGTTCCATATCGCTGGGGCGGAAATACGCCTTCCGGTTTCGATTGCAGCGGCTATATTTATTACCTCATTAATAAAGTATCATCTATTTCAAGGCTGAGCACGGCAGGGTACTGGAATGTGATGCAAAAAGTCAGCCAGCCGTCAGTCGGAGACTTTGTTTTCTTTACGACGTATAAATCCGGACCGTCTCACATGGGGATTTACTTGGGCGGCGGCAATTTTATTCATGCAAGCTCCGACGGTGTGGGCATTTCTAATCTCAGCAATTCGTATTGGAAACAGCGCTACCTGGGAGCACGAAGCTATTTTTAAACTTTGAGCATCAACATTAGACAGACGGGGCGTTTGGGCAGACGTCCTGCTGCCCTAATGTAAAAGCCTTTTAAAAGGCTTTTTTTAGTTTATATCGGAATATGATTGACCAGACTGTTAGAAAAAACAAGGGGGAGACAGCATGAATCGTTTCTTGCTCCTTATCGTGCTGGCGGCACTGGGTCTTGCGGGATGCAGTCAGGAAACACCTCCCGATCATCCGCGGCGGGTACCGGAAAAAAAGGTAATAGAAACCTCAGCGTTTCGTCATCAGATTCAGCTGGTCAATAGAGAAGGCAAAAAAGTCGGGTTTATTGAAATAAAAGAGTCAGAAGACGAAGGGCTCGATTTTCACATCTCAGCACACAGCCTGACACCTGGGGCTTCACTCGGGTTTCATATTTATGAAAAAGGATCGTGCGTCAGGCCGGATTTTGAATCCGCGGGCGGACCCTTTAATCCGCTGAACAAAGAACACGGCTTCAATAATCCGATGGGACATCATGCCGGAGATCTTCCGAATCTTGAGGTCGGCGCAGACGGGAAAGTAGATGTTATTATGAATGCGCCTGAAACCTCTTTACAAAAAGGAAGCAAATTGAATATTCTCGACCAGGATGGCAGCGCGTTTATTATTCATGAACAGGCTGACGACTATTTGACGAATCCGAGCGGAAATTCAGGAGCGCGAATTGTCTGCGGAGCGCTTTCTGGCAATAACGAGAAACAGTAATATAGCGGGAGCCCTTTTGTATTGAGCATACAGGGGCTTTTTTAGTATACTCGTTAATGGAATACGAATAGGAAAGGAAACCTGTCTATGACATCTCAATTGCAGCACTTAACATTGCCGGAAGATATACAAAATAAGCTTTTATCATATAAAAGCAAGCCGATTTCTCCAGAATTTCAATCGCTTATCGGGACATCAGGCTATGAGGCGGAGGATGAAGCCATTTTATTCGATGCCATTATCGCATTAGCGATGGGGAAAAATATCCTGTTAAAAGGACCTACAGGCTCAGGTAAAACTAAGCTGGCAGAAACATTGTCCAGCTATTTTCATAAACCGATGCACAGTGTCAACTGCTCAGTTGATTTGGATGCTGAAGCGCTGGTCGGCTATAAAACCATTGAAAATCAATCTGGCCAGGCGACGATCGAGTTTGTCTCGGGACCTGTGACAACGGCCATGAATGAAGGCCACTTTCTTTATATAGATGAAATTAATATGGCAAAACCGGAAACCCTGCCAATCTTAAACGGTGTATTGGACTACAGAAAAATGATGACAAATCCGTTTACAGGAGAAGTCGTTCGGGCAAAAGAAGGGTTTGGAGTCATTGCTGCCATCAATGAAGGCTATGTTGGAACCGTTCCGCTGAATGAAGCGCTTAAAAACCGTTTTGTCATCATTGATGTGCCTTATATTAAAGGCGAGCTGCTGAAACAAGTACTCATGTCTCAGTCTGCCCTTTATGATGAGAAATTGATTGACCGGTTTATCACGCTGTCTTCTGATCTGATCGTTCAGGCCAATAACGGGCAGGTGTCTGAAGAAGCGGCATCCATCAGAGCTTTAATTGATACGTGTGATTTAGCCGCTTATATTCCGCCGCTACGCGCCATCGAACGCGGAATTGTAGAGAAGCTTGACGATGACCGTGAAAAGGCGGCGGTCCGAAATATCGCAGAAACTCTGTTTGAATGAGGGATGTGCGATGAAATTTATCAAATTTAATGACAGCACAATTGACTCGTTTTTATTTATGATGCTGACCGATTTGGCCAAAACGCTCACCAAAAGTGAGGCAGTGGAAGTGGAGTATGGCGTTCAGTCCTACTACAACCCATTTGAAAAAAAAATCTACATGAGCCACTTTTGGAAGGACAGAGCAGCTGAAGATATGGAAGCAGGTCTCAAAAGCGATGTCTACCTTCGATCAGTCGGAACAAAATACAGCTCGCTGCAAGAGTTTGCGAGCCTTTTGAATTATATCCAGCACAATCTTACGTACAAAAGCTTTGCCAAACAGCTGTTTATGCTGCTTGAGGACATCAGAATTGAAGAGTGTATCAAACACGAGCGTCCTGGTACAAAGCATGTATTTGCAAAACGAAAAGACATGTACAGAAAACATTTCTCCACGCAGCTGACTTTAAATTTAGAACGAAGCATTTTTACAGATGCGCTCTTTTGCGCCATGTATGTCAAGCTGACGGCGGAATCGCCTCTGGAAGCCATCCCGTCTATGCGTGATGATATTGATCTGATGCGTCCGTTTATCGAACAGCAGCTCTTGCGTGTGTATGAAGCTGATTCTACACATCACGTTCTGAAAATTGTCGAAGATATCATGGACGGACTTGAAGAGGTGCTTGATAAAGACATGCTGAATACCTACTTCTTTTTGCCTGAGTTAGATTATGCAAAGGCTGCAGAGCAGCCGTTATTTGAAGAAGAGAAAAAAGCGCCGAAGCTGAGTGATGACATAACGCTTCCGAAAAAGTCAGACGGCGATGAAGATATTCACGATGAAGAAATGCCGACTTGGCACCGTGAAACAGAAGCGCCGTCTAAAAGCTTCCTTCAATTTGATATTGAACACGGCGCAAAATCCGATTTAGGAAAAGATGCTTCTCGTGAAGGGGACGATGGAGACCAGGCCCTCGGCTCTGTTCAAGGTTCAGCCAGACAGACAAAACGAAAAGACTATTCCAAACTGGAAGCGCTGGAGTCCAAAAAAGACCAGCCGAACGGCGCGGGTCTTGCCGACGGAAAGGAAAATAAATTCGCGTTTGCGATTTATAAAGAACCGCAGCCTGCAACACAAGATGAAGAGCTTTCTTATAAACAGCAGGCAAAATCGATCGAATCGTATCAGAAGCGTTTGAAACAGATGATTCAAAAAACGCTTGAACACAAAAAAACGCTGCCAAGGACTGACCTTCACGCGGGCCGTCTGAACAACAAGCTTCTCCGTTATTTTACGGAGCGGAATCCGCGTCTTTTTTACAAAAAACAAGAGCCTTCTTCAGAAATTGACGCTGTTTTCACATTGCTGGTCGACTGTTCAGCCAGCATGTTCGACAAAATGGATGAAACGAAGAGGGGAATCGTGTTGTTTCACGAAGCCCTGAAGTCGGTAGCAGTCCCGCATCAAATTGTCGGTTTCTGGGAGGATACAAACGATGCGACCGAAACGAGTCAGCCGAACTATTTTAATACGGTAATTCCATTTCAGTCATCCTTAAGACAGGCGGCGGGACCGGCGATTATGCAGCTTGAACCTGAGGAAGACAACCGTGACGGCTATGCGATCAGGCAAATGACGAAAAAAATGCTGCAGCGGAGCGAGGCGCAAAAATTCTTAATCGTGTTCTCTGACGGAGAGCCGGCCGCATTTGGTTATGAGCAAAATGGAATTGTCGATACAAGTGAAGCAGTTATCGAAGCTCGAAAAAGAGGAATAGAAGTCATAAATGTTTTTCTCTCAAACACGGAAATTGAAGAATCACAAATGAAAACGATACAGGATATGTACGGAAAGTTCAGTATATTTGTCCCGGATGTCGATCAGCTTCCGGATGTACTGTATCCGCTTCTTAAAAAACTGCTCCATAAAAGCATAGGATAACCCTTTATTCTATGCTTTTTGGCGTTTCTTTTTTTAAATGATTAAATTTTTTGTTTTTTATAAAGGTTTTTTACTATTTTGTGAACAATCAAGGTAGAATCAAATTGCAAACAGTGGTAAAATATCGTTGGAAGCGTTTTTATTACATAATTTTGGACACAGCGTTCGAAAGTTATTTTAAGATAGTGAATAAATCACTTGATTATCTAGGTTGGGGGTAATATTCAAATGTTTCAAAATAATATGAAACAACGAATGAATTGGGAAGATTTTTACGGTCCGAACCTCGGCTATGCGCTGGAGCTTTACGATCAGTACACTCAGGATCCGAACAGCATTGATCCGGATCTGAAGGAAATGTTCGACGAACTCGGAGCTCCTCCAAGCGATATAAAAGAGGCATCGGGAACAAAAGAAAAGGGACGTGTTACAGCCGATCTGATACAAAAGATCGCATCAGCAATCAGACTTGCAGAAGATATACGAACCTATGGCCATTTGAACGCTTCCGTCAATCCGCTCAGAAAGGATGGGAAAAAGAGCGAGCTCTTTCCATTATCCGATTACGGGCTAACAGAAGAGGAAATAAAAGAAATACCTGCGTCGGTCATTTGTAAAGACGCTCCTACAAACATTACGAACGGTTTAGAAGCCATTCAATATTTACGAAATACGTATAAAAGAACCATCTCATTTGAATTTGATCATGTACACGACTTTAAAGAGCGTGAGTGGCTGACTCAAAAGATTGAATCCGGTGAATTGTTCCAAAAGAACTCAGCCGAAAAGCTGTCAGCTGTGCTGGAGAGACTGATGGAAGTAGAGGGATTCGAGCAATTTTTACACCGGACCTTCGTCGGGCAGAAGCGTTTTTCAATTGAGGGTCTGGACGCTCTCGTTCCAGTGCTTGATGACATTATTGCACAATCTGTCAAATCAGGTACAACGAGCGTCAACATCGGTATGGCGCACAGGGGCCGCCTGAATGTGCTGGCACATGTGCTGGGCAAACCGTATGAAATCATATTCTCAGAATTCCAGCACGCGCCGAACAAAGATCTTGTCCCGTCTGAAGGATCAATCGGCATCAGCTACGGATGGACGGGGGATGTCAAATATCATCTGGGAGCGAACCGTGAGCTTCATGACGCTGAAACGAAGTCAGCGCGCATTACGCTGGCGAATAACCCGAGCCACTTGGAATTTATCAATCCGATTGTTGAAGGCAGCACAAGAGCGGCGCAGGAAACTAGAACACAAAGCGGATATCCGGTTCAGGATGAAACAAAATCACTTGCGATTTTAATTCATGGAGACGCTGCGTTCCCGGGGGAAGGAATTGTAGCTGAAACATTGAATTTAAGCTCTTTAAAAGGGTATCAAGTCGGCGGTGCGATTCATATTATCGCCAATAACATGATCGGATTCACAACAGAAAGCGCTGAATCAAGATCAACAAACTATGCCAGTGACCTGGCGAAGGGCTATGAAATTCCGATTGTTCACGTAAATGCGGACGATCCTGAAGCCTGTCTTTCAGCTGTTAAGTTTGCGGTAGAATACCGAAAAACATTCAACAAGGACTTTCTGATTGACTTGATCGGGTACAGACGCTATGGACACAACGAAATGGATGAGCCGTCAACTACTCAGCCGATGCTGTATGACGCTGTAAGAAAGCATCCGACTGTCAAACATATTTTCGCGGAAAAGCTCGTTAAAGAAGGGGTGCTTACCGAGGAAGTTGTTCAAAACATTGAAAAGTCAGTAACGAAACGCATAGAAGACGCTTATCAAAAAGTGCCGGCTAAAAAGGAACATATCGCCAGTGAAATAGAACTTCCGGAACCTGTTTCAAACGGCTTTCCGGATGTAGATACATCTATTGATTTTGATGTGCTCCGCAAGCTGAATGGAGAACTGGTCAATTGGCCGGAGTCGTTTAATGTATTCGGTAAGCTAAAACGCATTTTGGAAAGACGGGCCAAGGCGTTTGATGATGACAGAAAAGTGGAATGGTCATTGGCTGAATCTCTCGCGTTTGCTTCCATTCTGAAAGACGGAACACCGATTCGATTAACAGGACAGGATTCTGAGCGCGGAACGTTTGCTCAAAGAAACCTTGTGCTTCACGACAGTGAGACAGGCAAGGAATTTGTGGCGCTGCACCATTTGTCAGATTGTGACACATCATTTGCCGTTCATAACAGCCCGCTGTCTGAAGGATCTGTACTCGGTTTTGAATACGGCTATAATGTGTATTCACCTGAAACACTTGTCCTTTGGGAAGCGCAGTATGGGGATTTTGCCAATGCTGCTCAAGTGTACTTTGACCAATTTATTTCTGCCGGACGAGCAAAATGGGGCCAAAAATCCGGATTAGTGATGTTGCTGCCGCACGGTTATGAGGGACAGGGCCCTGAGCATTCAAGCGGTAGAATCGAGCGGTTCCTGCAGCTAGCTGCTGAGAACAACTGGACGGTTGCCAACCTGACAAGCGCCGCTCAATATTTTCATATATTAAGAAGACAGGCAAAAATGCTGCTGCGTGAGGAAATTCGTCCGCTCGTCATCATGACGCCGAAGAGCCTTCTGCGCAATCCGAATACCGTTTCTGAAGTGCAGGAGCTCAGTGAAAGCCGCTTCCAGCCTGTTTACGAACAGTCAGGACTTTCTCATGAGTATGAAAAAGTAACGCGGCTCGTATTATCCAGCGGTAAAGTATCTATAGACATCAGCGATCATTTCAACAAGTTAGAAGACGGGAAAGAGTGGCTTCACATTGCGAGAATTGAACAGCTGTATCCATTCCCTGCAAAAGGAGTCAAAGAATTATTTGCAAAGCTTCCGAACCTAAAAGAAATCGTTTGGGTTCAGGAAGAGCCGCAGAACATGGGGGCTTGGAGCTACATCAGCCCTTATTTGACAGAACTTGCACCAGAAGGAGTAAGCGTTCAATATATTGGACGAAGAAGACGATCAAGTCCTGCAGAGGGAGATCCGACAGTTCATAAAAAAGAACAGGAACGTATTGTATCTGATAGCTTGACTCGCAAAAACTAAGGGGGAAATGAAAAAATGGCGGAAATTAAGGTACCTGAATTAGCAGAATCAATCTCAGAAGGAACAATAGCCCAATGGTTAAAGCAGCCCGGTGATTATGTAGAACAGGGTGAATATCTGCTTGAACTTGAAACGGATAAAGTAAATGTTGAATTGACAGCAGAAGAATCGGGTGTTCTTCAAGAGGTATTGAAAGATTCGGGTGATACCGTCCAAGTTGGAGAAATTATCGGTACCATTACAGAAGGCGCGGGTGAAAGTTCTGCCCCTGCTCCTTCAGAGAAGGCTGAAAGCAAAGAAAGTGAAAAAGAAGAAAAGCAAGCTGAACCAGCGGCGCAAGAAGTGAGCCAGGAAGCGCAAACTGAAGCAAAATCAAGAACAATCGCATCTCCTTCTGCACGTAAGCTGGCGAGAGAGAAAGGGATTGACCTGTCTCAGGTTCCGACTGGCGACCCGCTTGGAAGAGTGCGCAAACAGGATGTTGAGGCGTATGAAAAACCGGCTGCGAAACCAGCTCCTCAGCAAAAACAGCAGCCGCAGGCTCAAAAAACACAGCAAAGCTTTGAAAAGCCTGTTGAAGTGCAAAAAATGTCACGCCGCAGACAGACAATCGCAAAACGTCTAGTTGAAGTACAGCAAACATCTGCGATGCTGACTACATTTAATGAAGTTGACATGACGGCTGTTATGAATCTTAGAAAACGCCGCAAAGACCAATTCTTTGAGCAAAATGAAGTGAAGCTCGGCTTTATGTCTTTCTTTACAAAAGCTGTTGTAGCTGCTTTGAAAAAATATCCGCTCTTGAATGCAGAAATTCAAGGCGATGAGCTGATTGTTAAAAAATTCTATGATATCGGAATCGCTGTCGCAGCTGAGGAAGGACTTGTCGTTCCAGTTGTACGTGATGCAGACCGCCTGACATTTGCAGGCATTGAAAAAGAAATCGGCGAGCTTGCGAAAAAAGCGAGAAGCAATAAATTGACCCTTGGTGAGCTGCAAGGAGGCTCATTTACAATTACAAACGGAGGGACTTTCGGTTCACTCATGTCGACACCGATTTTAAACAGCCCTCAAGTTGGTATCCTGGGTATGCATAAGATTCAGCTGCGCCCTGTCGCAATTGATGA
Organism: Bacillus sp. 2CMS4F; assembly: GCF_023161785.1. Lineage (NCBI taxonomy): Bacteria > Bacillati > Bacillota > Bacilli > Caryophanales > Bacillaceae > Bacillus > Bacillus sp. 2CMS4F. Next base: position 63,548 of record NZ_JALNTO010000012.1, on the reverse strand, counting down.
AGAGCGTTTCGAAAACCGTCCGATGATGTATATTGCATTATCTTATGATCACCGGATCGTAGATGGTAAAGAAGCAGTTGGATTCCTTGTCACAATTAAAAACTTACTAGAAGATCCTGAACAGCTTTTGTTAGAGGGATAAAACAAAAAAGGTACATCACGGATAAACGTGATGTACCTTTTTATATACAATAGAATGTTAAAGAGACAGTTCTGTGCTGTTTGAATCTTCTTTTGGATTCTTACCTTTTTTAGACCAATATGTAGCGAGCAGGGAGCCCGAAAGGTTGTGCCATACACTGAAAATCGCGCTCGGAACGGCAGATAGCGGTGAAAAATGTGCCGTGGCAAGTGCTGCGCCAAGCCCTGAGTTTTGCATGCCGACTTCAATTGCAATTGCTTTTTGAGACGCATAATCCATTTTTAACAGCTTTGCACAAAGAAATCCCAGTAAATATCCAAACACGTTGTGCAGGATAACTACTGAAAAAATAAGCAAACCTGATTGAAGCAGGTTTTCCCGGTTGCCGCTTACAACAGCTGACACAATGGCAACGATACCGATGACTGAAACAAGCGGCAGGGCATGAACGGCTTTTGCGACCTGTTTTTTGAAAAATATTTTGACGACTAGGCCTGCAATGATTGGAATCAATACAGCCTGCAAAATCGAAATAAATAACGAGCCAGGTGAGACAGGCAGCCATTCCTTGGCAAACAGCATAATCAAAACCGGCGTTAAAATCGGTGCCAACAAGGTGGAAATCGTTGTGACAGCAACAGACAGGGCCGTATTGCCTTTTGCTAAAAATGTCATAACATTAGAGGCAGTTCCACCCGGACAGCAGCCAACGAGAATGACGCCTACCGCGATTTCTGAGGGAAGATGCAGGCCATATGCTAAGCCGAAAGCAACAAGCGGCATAATCGTATATTGGGCAATCACTCCGATAATGACATACAAAGGTTTTCTGATCAGCTCTTTAAAATCATCGGTTTGCAGTGTGAGCCCCATTCCAAACATAATAATGCCAAGAAAAATCGTAATATAAGAACTGATCCAAGAAAATAATGACGGGAAAGAAAATCCGAGCACGGCAAAAACAATGACCCAGATTCCGAAGGTTTGTCCCGCGAAATGACTTATCTTTCTGATGTTTTCCATAAAAACACTCCTCATACACTGATCAAGAACTCCAGCAGAAATCCTTACAGATTTTTTGGTATTCCCCTATTATAATTAATTTTCTGAATAATTCAATATTGATAGATTGACTATATTCTGATATATCTATGGAGGTAGATGATAAATATATTATGTAAACTAATTAAAATATTCTTGACTATATAGGTAGATATTCTTACAATGAACCTTTAAACTGTTTTGGAAAATAGGAGTGATAGGGTGAAGGAAGCTAATCAATGGTCTTCGAAGCTGGGCTTTATTTTAGCTGCGGCTGGATCGGCTATCGGTCTCGGTGCAATATGGAAATTCCCATATGTAGCAGGCACCAGCGGAGGAGGCGCGTTTTTATTTATTTTTATTTTATTTACAATTTTAATCGGACTGCCATTATTGCTCGGTGAATTCATCATAGGCAGAAAAACACAGCAAGATGCCGTCCAATCCTATAAATCTCTTGCTCCAGGGTCTAAGTGGCATTGGATAGGCTATTTGGGCATGGCGACGTGCTTTATTCTGTTATCATTCTACAGCGTCGTCGGCGGATGGATTTTAAATTACATTTTTAAAGGCTTTACCGGCGGTTTATCGCATACGTCAGGATTTGATACGCTGTTTGCGAATACTATTTCAAATCCTTATTTGGCTGTAGGAGGCCAGCTGCTGTTTATGCTGGTCACAATTCTGGTTGTCGCAAAAGGTGTAAGCAGCGGAATTGAAAAAGCAAGCCAAATTTTAATGCCGGCGCTTTTTATATTATTTATCATTTTAATGGTGCGTTCAGTTACACTTCATGGAGCGATAGAAGGTATTAAGTTTTTCCTGACACCTGATATCTCTGCGATTGACGCCAATACGATATTATATGCGATGGGCCAGTCCTTCTTCTTATTAAGTGTCGGTGTATCTGTAATGGTAACGTATAGTGCTTATCTAGAGAAACAAGAAAATCTAGTGCAGTCTGCTGTATCTGTTACGGTTTTGAATGTCCTTGTCGCCATTATGGCGGGCATCGCGATCTTTCCAGCTGTTTTTTCATTCGGTCTCAAACCGGATCAAGGGCCTGTTCTGTTATTTAATGTGCTGCCGACTGTGTTTAATCAAATGCCGTTCGGAATTGTCTTTTTATTAGCATTTTTAATTCTATTTTTATTTGCGGCACTGACCTCTGCCTTTTCAATGCTTGAAATTTTGGTCGCTGTGCTTTCTAAAGGCGATGTTAGTAAAAGAAAACGATTTGCCTGGATCGGCGGGATTGCTATCTTTCTGGTCGGCGTACCGTCTGCGTTATCATACGGGGTTTTAAGTGATGTTACCATTTTTCACATGTCTATTTTTGACGCAGCTGATTTTCTGGTCAGTAATATTTTAATGCCGCTAGGAGCGTTATTGATTTCTATCTTTGTACCGTTAAAAATACCGAAAGAGGATTTGTTTAACGAGCTGAAAAGCGGCTCAAACCTCAAGCGAAAGTGGTTTGCGGTTTGGCTTCTGCTAATACGTTATCTTTCACCTGTTGCAATCATTATTGTATTTTTACATGTATTAGGTGTTTTTTAAAAAATGAAGCCCCCTGGAAAAGGGGGCTTTTTTAATAGAGTTTCCATACAACTTCTTTTGCCTGTTCAAAACGTTTTTCGGCTTCACGCCAATCGACTACATTCCACCAATGATCAACGTAGCTCCCGCGGTCATTTTTATATTGCAAATAGTAAGCATGTTCCCATACATCAAGCGGCAAAAGAGGGATAACATCCCACTGGCTGAAGTGCTGGTGCTTCTCTGCGGCTAAAATCTCAAGCCGTCCGGAACGAGGGGACCAGACAAGAATGGCCCACCCGACACCCTCCACTTTTTTTGCAGCTTGGGTAAAATGCTCCTTAAAGGCCGAATAGCTTCCAAATGAAAGATCGATCATTTGAAACAATGCTCCAGTAGGCCTTCTTTTTCCGTTTGGATGCATAGAAAACCAAAAAATGCTGTGCAAATAATGGCCCGCTCCATGAAATGCCAGCTCTCTTTCCCAATGAGTGATCAAGTCATAGTTCTTTGAAGCTCTGGCATTCTTAAGCTCCAATTCTGCTTTATTCAGTCCGTCAACATAGCTTTGATGATGCTTTGTATGATGAAGCACCATAATATCACGAGAAATATAAGGTTCTAAAGCGGAGTACTTGTACGGAAGCTTTGGGAGAACATGTTTTCCTATAGGAACGAAGGCACGTCTTTCACCTGTTTCTTCTGATTGTGTAATATCACGATAGAGTGTGGTGGCCTGCTGATACCACTCTTCTTCTGTCGTCTGGTCATCCTCCAGCGCTTCAATCATCTTTTCGATTTGATCCTCAAATTGATCAAGCTGTCCTCGTTTTTGAATCTGATCTTTTAAGGCTTCACACCAATTGAACATCTCGGTTTGATAAGATTCACGTTTCATTTGCTGTCTCCTTTTCAATAGAATTCAAATACTTGCTGACAGCCAGCAAAGGGAACACATAAGGGTAACTATGGTACCGAATATAAAATTGCTTTGGCAGCCCGATTCCCACTGGATAAGTCAAGCTTCTACCGTCATGAGAACTGCTGTCCATGAGGTAGTTCATTCCTTTCACAATTGCTGGATGACTGGGTTTTTCAAATTGCAATAAAGCATCTAAAGCCCAGGCAGTTTGTATAATGGTTCCTTCTTTAAGCGGCACATAGGTTTTGACCTCCGCGCTCTTGCAGGATTCACCCCAGCTGCCGTCATCATTTTGTACGGTTTTGAGCCACCGGATTGCCTTTTGTATCGAAGGATGTGTTCGAACAGCTCCGCAGGCGTGCATACCGGTCAAGGCAGCCCATGTGCCATAAATGTAGCAAACACCCCATCGTCCGTACCAAGATCCATTATGTTCCTGGTTTTCAAAAAGCCAGTTCACAGCACGCTGAATGTGGTGATGTTTTACTGAAAAGCCGGCTTTTTCACCTAAAAAGTGCAGCACACGCCCGGTGAGGTCGGCGGTTGAGGGATCAACAGCCGCATCCTCGGCGGATTCAAGCGGGAGGTGGCGGATAAGAGGGTGGTTCACATTTTTTTCAAAGGCGGAAAACCCTCCATCATTGTTCTGCATCGATAAAAGCCAAGCCACACCTCGCTCCCAAGAAGAAGGAGAGAAGTTGCGGGGAATTGCTTTTAAGACGGCTGCGGTGTCGTCACAATCAGGGTTATTCGTGTTGATATTTGAAAATCCCCAGCCTCCTGGAGATACATTTGGATTTTTGACAGACCAATCTGCTATCTTGGTATGCTGCCGCTTTTGTAAAAAAGAAGCGGCTTTTGTAATTGTACCATCTGTTTCGGCAACACCGTTTTGCTGAAGCGCATAGGTGATTAATGCAGTATCCCAAACAGTGGATGTGGAATTTTCTAAATAAGGAATGCCGCCGCATTCAGTCACCAATGCTTTGATGCCATTTATTGCCCTTCGGATAACCGGTGAATGGCGTGACACACCAAGTGACAGAAGGCTGTATACCATAAATATTGTGGCGCTTGCATAACTGTACAGTGTGCCGTCTTCTTCAATCCGGTCAAGCATATACGTTTTAGCTGTGTGTAAGCCCAGCTCCTGAAGAGCAAAGGGTGCACGAAAAATGCGCTTCCAATGAGTCAGAACAGAAGAGAGGTCTCTCTCCTCGAAAGCATCGGAACGGAGCCAAGTCAAAGGATTTTTTGTCATGTGCGGGTCGAGGTGGCGGAGAGATTGAATTTTGCGGTTTTTTAGTGTGAATCGCTGATTGAGTGTTACGGCCATTGGGGTAAAGTGTATACGGGCATATGTGCTGAACTGATAAAAATGAACCGGGAATGTTGGGGGAATTGCTAAAAGCGACAATGGCAAATATAAAGCGGGCCAAGGGTAAAGGCCATTTGCTGCAAGCATCCATTTTGTCATAAAATGAATATTTCTCAAGCCGCCATGTGATGCAATGAATTGTTCAGCTTTTTTCATGTGCGGATCAGTTCGATGGTAGCATCCTGAAGCCAGCATTCCGACATATCCTTGGACGGTAGCTGTTATATTGCCGCCTGTTTCGTCAGGAAAATTGTTAAACGTTCCGTCTGGCTGCTGATTTTCGCGAATGCCGGCTGCAAGCGCCGAAATGAGTTCTTTTTCATTTTCACCTTCATCAAGTGAGGTGAGGAGCAGAATAAAAAAAGAATTCGTCATGATTGGCCCTTCAAAGCAAAATGTCCAAGAACCGTCATCATTTTGCCTATCTTTCAGCTCTGAAATGGTGTTTTGCTGATAGCGCCTCACCTTCTCCTGAAGTGTGCTCATCCCGCTCAACTCCTTCAGAAGATATATATTCATCTGCTTTTGCCGCCATTACTGAAAGAAAAAAACTGCTGACTGGCAGCAGTTTTTTTGAAAAACCTTTTAGTCCTCAAGATTAATCCATACACTCTTGACTTCTGTGTAGTTATCTAGAGCATATGAACCCATTTCTCTTCCGAGTCCGGATTGTTTATAACCGCCGAATGGGGAAGCTGCGTCAAACACATTATAGCAGTTTACCCAGATAGTCCCGGCTTGAAGACGATCTGCGATATAATGGGCTTGTTTTACATTCTCGGTCCATAGTCCGGCAGCAAGTCCGTATTCAGAATGGTTAGCTCGTTCAATGACTTCATCCACTGTTTCATATGGTATGGCCGTCAGGACTGGTCCGAAAATTTCTTCTTTAGCGATGGTCATATCGTCTTCCACATTCGCAAACACAGTCGGCGCGACAAAGTATCCTTCTTCATAAGGGCAGCTTCCGCCAGTGACAGCTTTAGCTCCTTCATCTTTCCCTTTTTGAATATAAGAAAGAACACGTTCATGCTGCTCCTTGCTCACGAGCGGGCCGATTTGGGTATCTTTATGAAGTCCGGCTCCTTGGCGGAGTGATTCAGCATAAGACACCATCTCATTGACAACTTCATCATACTGGTCTTTATGAATAAAGACGCGTGAGCCCGCACAGCAGACTTGGCCTTGGTTAAACATGACACCGTTTAAAGCGCCTGGAATGGCTTTTTTCAAATTCGCATCCGGGAGCAGGATATTAGGTGATTTTCCGCCCAGTTCCAGGGTGACCCGCTTAATGCTTTTTGCCGCCGTGCCCATGATTTTCTTTCCGATTTCTGTTGATCCGGTAAAGGCAATTTTATCAACCGCTTCATGGTTGGTAAGTGCTTCTCCCGCATTCTCACCGAATCCAGGAATGATATTGATGACACCGTCGGGGAAACCGGCTTTATCAATTAACTCAGCCAAATAAAGAGCTGAAAGCGGGGTTTGCTCAGCAGGCTTAAGCACAATGGTACAGCCGGTTGCAAGAGCCGCACCCATTTTCCACATCGCCATAAGAAGCGGGAAATTCCACGGGATGATTTGCCCGACGACGCCGACAGGCTCATGGCGTGTATAATTAAAATAGGAGCCGGAAACAGGGATTGTCTGCCCTGTTATTTTTGTACACCAGCCGGCGTAATAGCGCATATGCTCAATAGCCAGCGGGATATCTCCATTTGTTGTTTCGTTTATTGGTTTTCCGTTATCAAGGGTTTCAAGCTGAGCAAGCTCAGTTTTATGCTCTTCCATTAAATCTGCCAGCTTATACATTAGTCTGCTTCTCGTTGCTGGAGACATTGTTCTCCACTCGCCTTGATCAAAGGCTTTGCGGGCAGCTTTAACGGCTTTGTCCACATCCTCTGCCTGGGCTTCGTACAGCGTCATTAAGGTTTCGCCTGTCGCCGGGTTGGGCGTGTCAAAGGTTGCCCCTGAGGCACTCGGAACAAACTTTCCATCAATATAAAGCTTCTTTGTTCCCTGTAAAAATGTCTCCAGCCTTTTACTCACTTGCATCGTTAAAGAACTCATTCGTAACAAACCTCCAGTCATTTTTATGGTCTGTTCTGAGATTCTTGGTGATAGAATGGATATTGCTTCATTGAAGAGCAGGAATTAGCTGTGATCGTTACTGTGGAAGTAAGCGTATACAAACATTCTATACTAGAAAACAAGGCAAAATCAATGAATAACCGATATTGCAATTTATAAAAGAAAAAAGCTACAATAGGCTTATAGACAAGTAAAGGAGATTTCATCATGATACATAAAAATTGGCTTGAAAAAGAAACCATTAAAAAAGTAAAGTGTGTTCAGACAAACGCAAAAAAATACATTGTAAATCGCGTATTAACTCCAGGGAAAGAATATGAAGTGAAGAATGAAACAGAGGAATTTCTGTTTGTCGTCGATAATACAAATAAAATCGGCGGTTACTATAAAGAATATTTTGAAGAGGTATAATCACCGATCGAATTCCTGAGGGAGAAGAAACAGAAAATGTCACAATTGAAGATACGGATGGTTATGCAAAGAACCGCAGCTAAGCTGCGGTTCTTCTTTGATTCAAAAAGGGAAAATAAAACAGATACACAAAAGAAACGTTAAAAAACTCATTTTTCAAAAAATATTTGCGGAAAATGAAACTTTTTTCTCTTTTGGTGCGTACTACATGATGACAACAATTCAAAAGACAAGAAACAAATCAAAAATTTGAAAAATGTAATCTGTTCGTAATGGTTTAAATGTCTTCTATGTCGTATTCTTATATAGGGATAAAGGACTTATTTTATTTAATGTAATCTCGTCATAAGAAAAATAGATAAATGCAGAAAGAGGGGTTCTTCATTGGGTATTTTTTCTGTTAGCAGATCAACTGACGCAAAGAAGCTTGAAGCTTTGCTCGTTGAAGGGGAAAGAATAGAATCGATTTATAAGCTCCGGGTTGACCAAATTTGTTTTACAAACAAACGTATCATTTTCTTTGATAATAAGGTGTTTTCTAAAAAGAAGGTTCGTGTATTTCTTCCATATAAAACGATTGAAAGCTTTGCCATTCAAGAAGCGGGAATGTTTGATCCCGATACTGGACTTTTATTAATGACAAGAAGCAAAACCTTTGAATTAGAATTTGCGAAAGATACCGATTTAAGCGAAGTGCAAGCGGTGCTGACAAAGTATTTATGCAGCTGAATAAACTGACTGAGGCCAGCCGTCTCCAAAGAATGGTTTGGCTTTTTTTTGTGCCATAAAAACACTTTTTTTGGTTTGTCAGTATTCAAAACTGGGAACAGAGAAAAAAAGGAGAGGATACACATGGCACTGACTAAAGAACAAACTCAGCATCTCTACCATAAATTGCTTGATATGCAAAAAGAATTGTCTGGCGAAAAAAAGAAAACACAATCAATGACTGAAGAAGTAGGAGAGCTGTCTAATGGGGTCGATAACCATATGGCTGACCACGGAACACTTGTAACAGACCGCATGACAGACCAAACGGTAAAAGAAATAGACCGGGAGCTTTTGGAGGAAGTTAATCACGCTTTACAAAAGATAAAAGACGGAACGTACGGCATTTGTGAAAAAACAGGTCAAGACATTCCATACGAAAGATTGGAAGCTGTTCCGTACGCAAGAATGACAGTGGAAGCCCAAGCTGATATAGAGGATGACTTGGAAACGGATGCTCCGTCATTCGAAAGGGAGTTTCATGAACAGGTCAAAGATCTATCTAATAAAGAAACAATTGATCAAAAAAGCTCTCAAACGTATGAGATTTTAGATCGTGAGCAGGATTCAAACTGAAAATGGCAAGCAAGTACACCGATATGAAGTGTACTTGCTTTTTTTTATGAAAAAATCTCATATTCGAAATAAAGTGATTGACTTTGCATAAAAAAGAAAGTAACATACTATTTGTAAGTTAATATAAAAAGTTTACCGGGAGGAATACAAATGTCTACAGTTTTATTTGTAAAATCAAGTGACCGTACAGCTGAAGAAGGTGTTTCAGTTAAACTATACGAAGCATTTCTAGCTGCATATAAAGAAAACAACCCTAATGATGAAGTGATTGAATTAGATCTTCATAAAGAAAACCTTCCTTACCTTGGAAGAGATATGATTAACGGAACATTTAAAGCAGGTCAAGGTATGGAAATGACTGAGGAAGAGAAAAAACAAGCTGCAACAGCTGACAAATATCTGAACCAATTTGTAAAAGCTGATAAAGTGGTGTTCGCATTCCCGCTTTGGAACTTTACAGTGCCAGCAGTGCTTCATACTTATGTGGATTATCTGTCTCGCGCAGGCGTTACATTCAAATACACACAAGAAGGACCAGTTGGTTTAATGGGCGGCAAAAAAGTTGCACTTCTTAACGCGCGCGGCGGCGTTTATTCAGAAGGACCAATGGCTTCACTAGAAATGTCATTAAACTTCATGAAAACAGTTCTTGGTTTCTGGGGTGTTCAAGACTTGCACACAGTTGTCATCGAGGGACATAATGCAGCGCCTGATAAAGCACAAGAAATTGTTGAAAAAGGTTTACAAGAAGCGAAAGAGCTTGCTATTAAATTTTAATGAATGAAGACTCCTATCCGTGAGATAGGAGTTTTTTTGCGTGTACATATTATATAGAAGAAAGTGATAACTTCTTGCCGTTAAAAAGCGTCGTTTTTTATTGTAATATATTTTTTGTTTGTCGAATCATTAGATATATTAGCGAAAAAACAGTTTTATGGACGGAAAAAAGTTTTTCTGAACAATTGATCTACCCCTTGATAAAATATGTCCGATGGTGTACTATATAAAAGAAGCTACTTTGTACGTATTGTTAATTAAGTTTTAACCTTTAAGCTGTAATAGGGAGTTTTATATCGAAGCCGGAATGTCATGCCTCCATTGTAGAGGACGACAGGAACGTTTCTGCAAACACCCACTTTGAGGAGTGGTGGTTTAAAACTTTCTTACTTGCATACGGCAAGATGTAGCGAAAGCCATTTCCTTTATGGAAATGGCTTTTTATTTTATCTAAAAAAGGATTTTTATATCGAAAATTCAATTTCCATCCGAGAAGAAATGCAGGTTTATTTTTTGTGATATGATGGGAGAAATTGAAGGAAAAGCGAGGGTTACACGTTATGTTACATAAAGCCCAATCTCTTTTGGCGCATTATTTCGGTTATGAAAAGCTGCGCAGAGGGCAGGAGGAAGCCATCCGTTCGGTGACAGAAGCGAGACAAAATACGGCCTGCATCATGCCGACGGGCGGGGGGAAGTCAATTTGCTATCAAATTCCGGCACTGATATTTGAAGGAACAACTATTGTCATTTCACCGTTAATTTCCTTAATGAAGGATCAGGTTGATGCTCTTGAAGAAGCGGGAATCAGAGCTGCTTACATCAACAGCACGCAAACCAATCAAGAGATATATGAAAGGCTGAACGGGCTGAAAGAAGGAGCTTATAAGCTTTTTTACATTACACCAGAGCGGTTAACGTCAACAGAATTTATTCGTATTTTGCAAAGCATTGACGTTCCTTTAGTAGCAATAGATGAAGCGCACTGTATTTCTCAATGGGGCCATGATTTCAGGCCAAGCTACAGAAACATTGAAATTCTGTTTCGTGAGTTAAATGACAAACCCGTCATTATCGCATTAACGGCAACAGCAACACCTGAGGTGCATGATGATATATGCAGCCAGTTGCATATTCAAAAAGAAAATACGGTGTATACCGGTTTCTCCCGTGACAATCTGACTTTAAAAGTTGCAAAAGGGGAAAACAAAGATCGTTTTATTGAAGAGTATGTAAAAAGAAACAAACATGAAGCAGGCATTGTCTATACCGCGACAAGAAAAGAAGCAGATCGGATATATGAGCGATTAAAACGAAATCAGATCAGCGCAGGGCGGTATCATGGGGGCTTACAGGACGAAGTCAGAAAAGAACAGCAGGAAAGGTTTCTGAACGATGAGCTGCAGGTCATGGTTGCCACATCTGCTTTCGGCATGGGCATCGATAAATCAAATATCAGGTTTGTTCTTCATGCCCAAATCCCGAAAGATATGGAAAGCTACTATCAGGAGGCGGGACGAGCTGGCCGGGATGGCCTCGACAGTGAATGTGTGCTTTTATTTTCTCCGCAGGATATTATGGTGCAGCGCTTTTTAATCGAGCAATCGGAAAATGAAGAGAAGCAAAAGCAGGACTTGAAAAAACTGCGGCAAATGGTTGACTACTGCCATACGGAAGATTGTCTGCAGCGATTTATTCTGATGTATTTCGGAGAAAAGGAGGCTGAAGCCTGCGGACAGTGCGGAAACTGCACAGATACAAGAACAGCCCATGACGTGACGAGAGAAGCGCAGATGGTCTTATCGTGTATCATTCGCATGAATGAACGTTTTGGGAAGACGATGGTTGCCCAGGTGCTCGCTGGATCAAAAAATAAAAAAGTGCTCGAAAACGGCTTTAGCAGCCTTTCAACATACGGAATATTAAAGCACCAATCAGTTGGTGAAATCAGCGACTTCATTGAATTTCTGATTGCTGACGACTTTATTAGGATGTCAGATGGAACATTTCCGACTCTTTTTGTAAGCGGCAAAGGGAGAAATGTGCTGAGAGGCGAATTATCTGTAGCGAGAAAAGAAACATTAAAAGCAGAAGCCATTACAGAAAATGACGAGCTGTTTGAACGGCTGCGCACCTTACGCAAGCAAATTGCAGCGGAGCAGGGCGTTCCGCCTTTTGTCGTTTTTTCTGATCAGACGCTGAAAGATATGTCAGGAAAACAGCCTGTAAATGATGAGGAACTTTTGTCTATAAAAGGAGTCGGAGAACAAAAAAGAGCAAAATATGGCCGGCTTTTTTTAGAAGAAATACAAGCTTATGTACAGGTGACAGACTCAAAAAAAGCATAAATCAACCTTTTTTTCTTTGAAAAACACATTTTCTTTTTTTTTTTTTGACCCGAACTTAAAAGACTTGAAAAGCCTATTATATCAAGGGTTCAGTAAGACTTTCCAACGGAGAGAAATCCTTCATGTAAAGGAACTGTAATCTAAATCATATCTTTTTGTTATTGATTTGACATTTACATGTGTTACGATATCACCTGTTAGCCGCCAATAAAAAGCTAACAAGGGAGGATTTACTTATGAAGAAGACGATTATGTCCTTTGTAGCAGTTGCAGCACTTTCAACAACTGCATTCGGAGCTCACGCTTCTGCAAAAGAAATCACGGTGCAAAAGGGTGATACGCTCTGGGGGATCTCTCAGAAAAACGGAGTGAACCTAAAGGACCTAAAAGAATGGAACAAGTTAACTTCTGATACAATCATTGCGGGAGAAAAACTGACCATTTCTTCAGAAGAAACAACCACTTCTGGGCAATATACAATTAAAGCGGGAGATACGCTTTCTAAGATTGCTCAAAAATTCGGTACGACAGTTAACAACCTGAAAGTTTGGAATAACTTAAGCTCTGACATGATCTATGCTGGATCTGCACTTTCAGTAAAAGGTCAGGCAACAGCAGCAAACACAGTGACTGAGAATGCGCAAACAAGCGCACCTCAAACTGAAACAAAACAAGAGGCTGTGCAAAAAGAGCAACCTAAACAAGAAGCTGTTCAACAGCAACCAAAACAAGAAACAAAGGCTGCAGCAGAAACTTCTATTAAAACAGAAGAAAAGGCTGTTGAATCTAATACAAATCAACAAGAAGCGGCAAAAGAACTAACTGTTACTGCTACTGCTTACTCTGCTAACGACGGCGGCATTTCCGGCGTTACAGCAACAGGCATCGACTTAAACAAGAACCCGAATGCTAAAGTTATTGCGGTTGATCCAAACGTGATTCCGCTAGGTTCTAAAGTCTATGTTGAAGGTTATGGAGAAGCAACAGCAGCAGACACTGGCGGCGCAATAAAAGGAAATAAAATTGACGTATTTGTACCAAACAAAAGTGATGCACATAATTGGGGCGTCAGAACAGTAAGTGTAAAAGTGTTAAATTAATAGAATAGATGAAGATAAAGGACATGTAGCTCTAAGCTCGTGTCCTTTTTTTGTTTTTTTAGAGACGTAAAACATAATATGCTGATAAAAGAAAAATTGTGCTCTTTCTGATTTCGATGAATAGAAGGTAAACGCTCCTGTCATCTACTGTCTTTGCAGAAGGTGTTGCTGGCTTTTGCTTTGATTATTGTATCGTTCATACTCTAACCGTTATTTCTTAGGGGAGGAGCCTCACTGTTTTATATATTGAAAGCTCGCTTTTATAACGAATTTATCAACTGAGCTGATGGCAGGGTTAAATGGGCAAAGCTACGCGGGCTCTATGACAGCATGTCTTGGGAAGCAAGTGCGCCGCCCGCGTTACTTAAAAACAGGAGTCATGGCGATACCTGATTTTTTGGAGCAGCGATTTGATCATAGGTTATGCTGTTTCATTCCAGCAGCTGTATTCAAGACTCTTGTCTTCCGCTTTACGGAGACGTTTGGCATCAGCACGTTCATGGCGGTTTAGCTGATTTCCTTCATGTTGCGTAACGACTGCATACATTTGGCGGGCTGATAGCAGCTGCTTTTAGCAGATGTGATATACGGAATTGGTTTAATTTTAGGCGGTTTTTTTATTGTGGTTCTCGGTGTTCTCACAGTCGAAGATGGCAGCTTTGGGAGCGGAATTGCAAGACTGACTGCATTACATAAAATCGATATTCGTAATTCGGCAGATGTATACTGGCAGACGATTTTAACAGGTTTATTAGTGAATCACCTGTTCTATGAACCATGCAATTTGTTCAGCGTGAGTTAGGCGCTAAACATTCAGATGAAGGACAGAAGGGCATCGGAGTGTATTATATAGTAGTTCCGGGAGTGACAGCCTTTTCATTTGTATGGCTTCGGAATAGAAATGCTGACACTGTAAACCCTCGACTGATCGTCGACTTAATGCCAGCGTCGCTTATCGGTGTTTTTGCCGCTATTTTATTCAGGGCGATTTTAAGCTCTTTCAAGGGGGCTTTAAACAGTATAGTTACCTTGTTTACATTAAATATATACAAGCCAATGTTCAAGCCAGACGATGGTAAAGGTGAAATTGTCAAATCAGGGCGCATTTTTGTTGCCCTCGTAATTGTATCCATGTCATCGCACCATTTGTTTTATACGCGCCATAGAGCTATACAGCTATCATCAAGAGGTGGATGATATGCCAATGAACAATGAACGGCTGATGTGTTATTTTCATTCTTGGAGCGGCAACATATCTCCTGTTTCAGCGTGGGGAGTAGCAGATGAACAAAAGAGGATCTTGGACATATGCCAAGATCCTCTTTTACTTAAACCAGCCTTTTTCCTTTGAGCGCGTAATGGCTTCTATACGGTTTTTCACTTCAAGCTTTTCCAGAATCATGGAGATATAATTTCGCACCGTCCCGCTTTTAATGCTGAGTTCTTGGGCGATTTCTTTTGTGTTTTTTCCGTCAGCCACAAGTTCGAGCACTTCTTTTTCTCTATCTGTGAGAGGGTTGGCCTCGCTATACATATCCTCCATCAGCTCAGGTGCGTAGATACGCTTTCCGTTCATGACGCTTCGGATGGCGCTCGCGAGCTCTTCGCTGGGACTGTCCTTCAACAAATAGCCTTTAACGCCGGCTTTAATGGCTCTCTGAAAGTAGCCGGGGCGGGCAAAAGTGGTTAAGATAATAATTTTGCAATCTGTATCCTTTAATTCCTCAGCAGCTTCAAGCCCCGTCTTTCCGGGCATTTCAATGTCCATAATGCATACATCGGGCTGATGTTTTTTTGCAAATTCGACAGCATCCTGTCCGGTTGTTCCTTTGCCGACAACTTTCATATCGTCTTCTAAGTTCAATAGTGATCCTAAAGCGCCCAGCAGCATCTGCTGATCTTCCGCAATAAATATACTAATCATGTAAGCCATCCTTTTTGTTTATTTTGAGTTATTAGGAATCGTCATGGTAAGCTTGGTTCCGTTTTTGGTGTCGATGTGGAGGCTCCCGTTTGCAAATTCAAGACGCTCTCTCATACCGAGTAAGCCATGTCCTTTTGAAAAGCACGTGTCTCTTCCTTGAAATGTTCCATCGTCAGACACTGTAATAACAACTTCCTTCCAGAGCTCCTGAATATCAACTCGGCATGTTTTAGCCTGACTGTGTTTGACAACATTTGTGACAGCTTCCTTTAAGCACATGCTCAAAATGTTTTCATTAAGCAAAGAGATATTTTCGGGCATTTTCTCATCTTCGTAGATAAATGTAATGTCAGCTGCTTCGAGAATTTGTTTGATGTTTATGATCTCATCCTTGAGCCGGATGCCTTTCATAGAGGATACGATTTTTCTTACTTCATTTAAAGAAGTTCTCGCTGTTTGCTGAACACTTTTCAGCTCACGCGCTGCTTGTTCGGGATCTTTGTATATTAATTTTCTCGCCAAGTCGCTTTTTAAACCGATAAGAGAAAGCTTTTGACCAAGCGTATCGTGGAGGTCGCGGGCAATCCGCTGCCTTTCTTCTAATTTTACCAAATCGGCAATCCGTTCATTTGCAAATTCAAGTTTTTCTTCCAGCCGTTCGCGCTCCTTGCGGCTTCTGATACTGAACGGCAATAAAATTGCACTGATGAGGGTAATGACTACAAAAGGAATTTGTGTCAGAAAGAATTCCTTTTTTAACACAAGACTGAAATTCGCTGCGACGGCTGCGCTTATTAAATGTACGTAATATAAAATGTGGAAAGGGACGCGTTCTTTTATGTTTCCAATAAAATACGCGATAAAAAAAGCAAAATAAATATAACTGAACAGCGTAATGGAGGCTGTTGAAATGCCGATTAGCAGAAACGCCCACAAATAAATGGCCCAGCCTTTTGAGACAAAAGCAAATCGATAAACCGAAAAAAATAAAAGCGTCAAGATAATTCCGACGATAATAACAACTGTAGAAGTTGATTTAAATATAAAGTAGAAGGGCAGGATGAAAAATATTGTCCATATATAAGGTGTGATCCCGCTTATTTTTTGAAATGTAAAATGCTTTTTGATCATGATATAACCTCATTTTCAGCTTTTCATCTTAAATGTAACTTTACCATTGTGAAAGCCAGATTGCACCACCGAACAATAAAAAGGAAGCCTTCTTGTTGTATAAGAAGACCTCCTAATAGTCAGGCGTTCTCCCGCAGCTTCTGTTTTTCTGTTGAATCAGGCGGAAGGCGGAAAGATATTTGTTTGATACCCCGAAATGACACAAATTGTTTTTTGTCTTCATCCCAAAGGCGGAAGGCGAGTGATTGCAGGCTTGTTTTTAAGGTGATTGTCGGTACGTTTTTTAATGGTTCGTGATGTTCATGAGCAACTTCAAGCTTATAGTTGGGCACCTTTGGGCTCAAATGGTGAATGTGGTGGTAACCGATGTTGCCTGTCAGCCATTGAAGGAGTTTCGGGAGTTTATAAAATGAACTGCCCTCCACAGCGGCCTGAACGTAGCTCCAGTTTTCATCTGCTTCAAAATAAGAATCTTCAAATGTATGCTGTACATAAAACAGCCACACGCCGATTGAACCTGAGATCAGAAAGATAGGGCCTTGCACGAGCAAAAACGATTGCCAGCCAAAGATCAGACAGCAAACAGCAGCCAATGACACAATTGCCAGGTTTGTAAGGTACGTGTTCACGCGCTCCTTACGTCTTGCGCCTTTTTTGTTAAAGCGGTTGGTGATCAGAAAAACATAAATTGGTCCGAGAATAAACATGATAAACGGATTTCTATAAAGTCTGTATGCAAGTTTTGTGCGTCTAGATGCGGCTATATATTCGTTTACCGTTAACAGCCAGATGTCACCTGTTCCGCGTTTATCCAGATTGCTGCTGGTCGCGTGATGAATCGAATGGCTGTGCTGCCATTGAAGGTAAGGGAACAAAGTCAGAACACCTGTCAGAAAGCCGAGAATATGGTTATAGCGCTTTTGTTTGAAAAATGATTGATGGCAGCAGTCATGAAAGATAATGAAAATTCTTGTCAAAAACCCTGAGGCAACCACTGTTAATGCTAAAGTAAGAAGATAGGAGACATTGAGGCTGAAATAAGCAAGAAACCAAAGTCCGAAGAAAGGGATAAACGTGTTTAAAAGCTGAATCAGACTGTTTTTTGTTTCGGGCTGAGCAAAAGCAGCGACTTGCTTTGTCAGCAGTTTTTGTTTGTGTTTAAGGGTTGGTTCAGTCATAGTAAAGGATCCTCTCATTGTGTGTCTCGCTTAAGTATACGAAAGAGAAGGATGTCTTTGTAGTAGCACACATCATGCATCATATATGACATTTGTCATGTGGACAGAGATGACGTGCAGATGTGAAAACAGCTTGTAAAAGATTTTACAAGCCGTTTAATGTTTGTCAATCCATATTCGTGATGTACCCGAAACAGCTTCAATCCTGCATGTTCCCCCTATAGGGAACGTGGCAATTGGAGAGGTATGCCCGGCATTTATGTTTGCGATGACGGGGAGGCCGGATAATTCTTTTTTTGATCTAATCATGGCTTTTACATGATCTATTGATACGTTTGATGCTTTTTGGAACCTGCCGATCAATATCCCCTTTACATTTGAAAAAGAAGGGAGGTGGATGAGCGATTGTAAATCGCGGTCAAACATATTTGCGTCTGACATATAATCATCTTCAATCAGTAAAATTGTATTTTCTGTTTCAGGAAAATACTCCGTGCCCTGCAGCAAATTAAGTGTACACAGGTTGCCGCCAATCAATGTGCCTTCAGCATAACCATCCTGGATCACAATAGGACCGGAATGAGGGTGAAAGTGCCTGTTTTCTTGATCTAAAAACCATTGATCATCACTCCACTCTTGTGATGGCAGGATTTCAAAGGCTTCATCCGAAGCGCAGCAAGCCAGAAAATAATCTTTTATATAGTCCAATCCTTTTTTCATTGCAAATGTAGAAAAGTGGGGACCTGAATATGTAACGAGACCGGTTTTTTGATAAATGGCATTGGCGAGAGCCGTAATATCGGAATAGCCGCAAAGAATTTTTGGATTCTGTTTGATTTTCTCGTAATCAAGATAACGCAGCAGCTGATTGCTGTTGAATCCGCCGAGTGTTGTTAAAATAGCTTTGACATTGGGATCAAAAAAGGCGCTGTGCAGATCACTTACTCTTGATTCGATAGAGGATGACTGGAATTCGTTTAACTCCTCTGCGTGTTCAGCAATGGTCACCCGAAAACCCAATCGTTCTAATGTCGTTTTTGCGTGCAGCTTTGCTTCATTTGTTAATACGGACATGCTGGTGGCGGGAGACACGATTCGAATTTCGTCTCCCGGTTTCAGTTTGGGTGCAAACACTTCAGGTCCTCCTAAACAGTTTTACACCATTACAGCATATCTCGGCATATTCTTCCAGACTTTTTTAGAAATCCGTCCATTTAATGCTTCCTGATTGTGTATCGTAGTCAATGGATACTTCAAATTGATGCTTTTCATAAAAATGAATGAGTCTGTCCACATGATTCCAATCCCGTTTGGCTATGTCGCCGGTAACTTTCGGGATATTGCAGTCTCTGGCAATATCTTTTAAATATTTCATACAAATAGAACCGAAGCCGTAATTCGGAGGCCCTTTAATATCCCCAATATGAATGGCATCGTCCTGATAGGATGCTACAAGTGAAAAGCAGCTTTTCCCTCTATAAGCTGTTTCACAATCTGTGAGCATAATTTTGCATGTTTGGCCATCATCAATCGAGGAAACAATCATCCAATCTTCATCTTTCGATTGATCAATACCAAGCACTCTGGCATCTTTCGATAGATCCTTTATATTTTCCTGCATGCGATAAATTTGAAATTCTAAATGATTCAGCTCTTCTTCAAGCTCTTGGCGGTTTTTTTCCTTAGTGGTAATCAAAATCAAACCCCTTTCAAAAAAAGTTAGAAACACAGTAACCAATTGTAGTAGATAGAAGAGGCGTTTGTAAATGATAAATCCATAATTACTAGAATTTAGTGCAAGGAAGGTTTGATTGGTTTTAAGAGAGGAAAAAGAAAAGTAACCCGTTGCAAAAGGAGGAATATGAATGCCGATTGATTCATTGATTAAGAAATTGCGTTATGTCCAATTGGAACCCCCGGACAAAATTCTCTCGTTATATCTCAACACAGATATGAGGGATCCAGAGCAGCAAGGGGGAGAATGGAAAATAGCCCTTAAGTCAGGGTTCGGCAGATTAAAAGAATATCTGGCAGCAAGTGACCCGGAGGAAGAAAAGTGTCTGAATGCAATCACGGACAAAATCTATCAGCACCTTAACGGAATAGGAAAAAACATGCCGCGCAGCCTCGTGTTTTTTGTTTCGAATAGCGGTATATGGGAAGCGATCAAGCTTCAAATTCCTGTTGAAACAAAATTTTACTGGGAAGAGACAGCTGTACTTGATCAACTGGAGAATTTGCGCAAAACGTATCCAAGCACGGCTTTTATTTTAACGCAGCAAAATGAAGTGAAAATTATAGAAACCGTTTTAGGCAAAATTGAAGCGGTGGAACATTATGAATATGACGTAATCAATGAATCATGGGAGAGCAGCCAGTCTTCTAAAACCACATCGGCTTCATTAGAAGAGGAACAAATGAAGAATCATGTAACGGAGAATCAAACGAGACTGTACAAGCGGCTGGCGGCCAACCTCGACCAAAAGGCCGCGGCAAAAAAATGGGAGCGGATGATCATTGCCGGTGATAAAGAAACGGCTGACATCCTTGATCAGCATATGAACAAACCCATTCACTCGAAAATCCAAAAAAATTTGCTGAATGAAAATGAACATAAGGTTGTTGACCATTTAATGCAAGAGGCATAAACCAAAAGGCTGGTGCTATTAAAGCGCCGGCCTTCTGAAGTGTGTCTAATTTCTGACGAAGCTAACGAAAACGTTGACATCTCCGTTGAATTTGCATACGATTTGGATAGCCAGTACAAATTAGGAGAGGTCACCAAATGAATCAAACAGAAAATAAACCGAAAAATTATACTGGAATTGTCCTTACACTGACAGTTCTGATTAACGGTTTAATCGCAGTGCTGTTTTTTATGCCTAAATTAGATCAGTTCAGCCATGCGAATATTCACATTTTGCCAATGCTGAATGCGATATTCAACAGCTTTACGTTTATCTTCTTGTTGGCGGCACTGATTATGATTAAACAAAAAAACATTAAGGCGCATAAACGCTTTATTTTAGCTGCTTTTACGACAACATTATTGTTTTTGATTTGCTATGTCACATACCATTCGATTGCGGAGAATACGCTGTATGGCGGAGAAGGTATTATGCGTCCGATTTACTTCTTTATTTTAATTACGCATATCTGCCTTTCTGCAATCATCGTGCCGCTTGCGCTGTTTACGCTGATCAGAGGCTTCAGCATGCAGGTTGAGCGCCATAAAAAAATTGCCAGATGGACAATGCCGCTGTGGCTGTATGTCAGCCTTACAGGCGTTATTGTATATTTGATGATATCACCGTATTATTAAAAGCCATACTTTGTATGGCTTTTTTGAGGTTTGTAAACATAACAAAAGCCCAAATATCGTTTTGGGCTTTGTCAGTAAATTGACAGGCTCCTTTAATGAGCCGTTGATTCCATGGTTTCAAGTGTTGCAACTTGTAAAGATTTTTCAACAGTTTTCGTTTTTTCTTTTACTTTTTCCGCGTACGTGTAATCACCGTAGCAATACGGATAACGGAAATTGTTTTCATTTCCTCCGCAAGTATAGAGCCCGGGATTTTTTTCGACTTGCTGCTCGGAGTATTGTTTTGCCAATTCCTCAGTATGCGTTCCTCCATGTTCAGCTACAAAATCAATATAACCTGCCCCCATGTTGTAGCTTTGAATAATCGTATCCAAATCCACACCTTTTTCTTTACCGGTTTTGTACATGAGGGTAAATTGCTTGATGCCTTGTTTAATACTGAGTTGAGGGTCTGTTATCTCATTACGCTTTAACCCTAGAGATTCAGAGGACTGCATCGGATCATTGCCTTTTCCTTTTGACTCCTGATACATCATGCCGAGTATCAGCGATGTGTAATTGGAGAGTCCCCGGTTTTCAAGCTCGTCCTCAACCAGCGGTTTATAGTCAGTTAAACGTTCGAGGACAATTGTTTTCGTGTCAATCGGAAGTTTTTTGATTAAATCGCGGTTGAACAAAAGCAGGACCAATAAAAAAGAGGCCATGACAAAGACAGAAATCATCATAAAACCCGCAGCAGCGAAACAGCCTTTTCTCTTTTTCTTCACTGTGTTTCACCCTCAATGTTTGCAGCAGTATGACTTTTTCATTATGACACAGAACGTATACCAGACCAAGTGAAAACCTGATTTGAAACATAAATTTAAACTATGAGATTAAATTGGAACAAGAAGAGACAGGTTTGCATGAAAGGTCATTTGTTATAAGATAAAACTATGAAATAAGAAAGGTGAGACACATGACTGAATTTCGAGAAACGGACCGTGCGAATGAAACGGTGACCGATTTGGACGAAGAAACTTTATTTCTAGTCGCACAAACCTTCAAAGCGCTTTCTGATCCTACCAGAATCAGAATTCTCCATTTGCTTTCTCAGGGTGAACATGCTGTGAACGGGATCGCTGAGAAACTGAATTTACTGCAATCAACAGTATCCCATCAGCTCAGGTTTTTAAAAAATCTACGGCTCGTGAAATCGCGCAGAGAAGGAACATCAATCTACTATTCTCCCGAGGATGAGCATGTATTAGATGTGCTTCAGCAAATGATCCATCATACAAGACACGATTAAAAAAGACATCCTTGCTGCCGCATGTCGCGATTAAGCAAGGATGTCTTTTTCTTTACTGTGCCCATTTTGTTCCAGTCCGTTTCTGCTGATTTTGATGACAATAGAGGAAAAACCGATATAATAGACGGCGATCAGAAAACAGACGCCAATCGTGAAAGGATCAGTTCCGATAGACTGGCTGTAAGATCCCAGGCTGTGTAAATCAGGCGCGGCAAGGAACAGCTCTGTTACACGATAAAGAAATCTCGATAGAAATAGGGTTAGCAGAATAAG
Source organism: Bacillus sp. 2CMS4F (assembly GCF_023161785.1). Taxonomy (NCBI): domain Bacteria; kingdom Bacillati; phylum Bacillota; class Bacilli; order Caryophanales; family Bacillaceae; genus Bacillus; species Bacillus sp. 2CMS4F. Next base: position 41,333 of record NZ_JALNTO010000012.1, on the reverse strand, counting down.
TTCTACCCAAATATGAGTCCGAAAATAAATTTTTCCTCTGCGTTTTTCAAAGGAGAGATTTTTCCTGGCGAAAAAAACCAGCAGACATCCGCCGAGAATGCCGATAATGAAATATCCGTATAAAAAAGGATGAATGAGGCTGAAGATGGTGAGACCGAATGCAAACATTGAAAAAAGAATCATACGAGTAAAAAGCCAGCGAGGCTTCAGCGGCTGATATCCGATGGATCGCTTGATTTTTTTATACAGAAAAAAGACGATAATCACGACAGGATAAACGCTTTGAAGTGTAAGATGCATGATGTGATATCCCCTCCGTTGAGAAGTGTATGCTTATCCGTTTTGAAATAGTAGTCTAAATAAACAATGACCATAAAAAAAGAAGGGGAGGCCCCTGTTTTCATAACATATGCACGATGCCTTTAGGCTGCATAATAGATATGCCCAAGCCTCATAAAATGGTATGATAATATTGGAAAATAAAAGCAGGAGACAAGGTGCGAAAAATGAAACTGGAACGTATGTTAGCGATGGTGATGTTATTAATCAGCAAAAAACAAGTGCAGGCTGCTGAGCTAGCTGATTTGTTTGAGGTATCAGTCAGAACGGTTTACCGAGATATTGATACGATCAGCAGAGCGGGCATTCCGATTGTAACCTCACAAGGTGCCGGGGGCGGGATCAGTGTGATGGAAACGTATCGGCTTGAAAGAGAGTGGCTGAAAGAAGAGGAGCTATTTGCTATTGCTTCCGCTTTGCAGAGCGTCTCATCGATGTATGAACCCGCTTCTCACAGCGCGGCTTATCAAAAAATAAAACATCTCATACCTGACCAGGCCGCAGAGGCATTTAAGCGTGAAACGGAAAAATGGTTTATTGACATGACGGCATGGGGACAAACAGAGGACCAAAAAGCGCTTCGAGAAAACATCAGTGATGCAATCGATCGGTCGTCAACCATATCATTTACATATACAAATGCAAACGGGGAAACACTTCTCCGTGAAACAGAGCCTTACACGTTGGTGTGCAAGACAGGCCGCTGGTATTTATACGCCTACTGTCTGGTTAGAAACGATTTCCGTTTTTTTAAATTAAGTCGGATGAAAGATCTGACTGTTTTACATCAATCATTTAAGAGAAAAGACATACAGCTGGAGACTCTGCCTTGGGATGCGAATTGGTATCGAAAGGATCGTTTAACTGAACTGGTCATTCTTGTCCAGCCCGGTGCGCATCAGCGTATAAGTGAATGGTTTGGAAATGATGTCCTTCAATTGGATGAAAATAAAGCCTGCCGAGCGGTGATATCTCTGCCTGAGGATCAATGGCTGATCGGTTTCTTGCTGCAATTTGGCAAGGATATTGAGGTCCTGGAACCCCTTCATATCCGGGAAAAGGTAAAAGAAACGATTTTTCATATGCAAAAAATATATGAAACCTGACACAATGCTGTCAGGTTTCTTCTTTTATAATCTAGGTGAAAAGGAGGTATCATATGAGCTATTCACATATGACACATTTAGAACAAAAGCGCTTTTCAGGGCTGTCACAAAGAACAAGCAATGCATTGGAATTGACGGAAAAAAGACAAATCCCGCTCTTATGGAATCAATTTTGGCAGCAGGATACGAGCGTGTTACTCCCGCCTGATAAAAAGGATCAGAGCATTATCGCTTTATACTCTCATTACGAACAGCAGGAGAATGGGTTTTACACATTTTCTGTCGGCGCTTTTACCGAGCATAGCGACATACTTCCGGAACCTTATGAGGATATATATTTACCGGCTTCCGCTTATGCTGTTTTCACTTCAAGAATCGGTCCTATTGAAGACATTGTACTCGACACATGGAAGGAAATTTGGACTTGGGACAAACGCCATTTGCGTACGTTTTCGGGAGACCTTGAGCAGTATGATCAAAGTGCGCTTTCACCGCAGCGGGCGCAGGTTAAAATATTTGTCGCCATAAACTTGGTATAACACTCTTGAAAAACTAATGGTATTAGTTAATAATAAAACTAACACCATTAGTTTTTTATTCAGGAGGAATATCATATGAGAATCATTCAGAATCAAACTGTGCGGCAGCTGACGTTTTATCCGACATTATTTCCGGTCAATTGTTATCTTGTAGAGGAAGAAAATGAAGTAACCTTAATTGATACTGGTCTTCCGAACAGCTATAAAGGGATTATCCAAGCAGTGAATCAGCTGGGAAAACCGTTACAACACATTTTACTGACTCATGCGCACGGTGATCATGTCGGTTCGCTGGATGCACTGTCCCAAGCCTTTCCTCATGCAAAGGTTGTCATATCCGAGCGTGATTCATTCTTGTTAAAAGGTGATGTTTCTTTGCGGAAAGATGAACCGCAGACGCCTATAAAAGGAGGAATTCCAAAAAATATCAAAACAAAGCCTGACGTTTTGCTGGCGGGTGGCGAAACAGTCGGTTCTCTAATTGCGATTTCAACCCCAGGTCATACCCCGGGAAGCATGTCGTTTCTGGACACAAGAAACGGAATTGTAATAGCTGGGGATGCATTTCAATTACGCGGGGGAATAGCCGTCTCCGGCCAAATGAGATGGACATTTCCTTTTCCTGCCTTCGCCACTTGGAATAAGGAGGCTGCTGTAAAAAGCGCGGAATGGCTTGTTGACAAGGCGCCGAGCTGTCTTGCGGTCGGACATGGGAATTTCCTTGCTTCACCAGAACAGTCGATGAAATTAGCAATTCAAAAAGCAAAGAAGGGGGTCTGAACATGTCACCGAGAGCAGGATTACATCAAAAGATGATTATAGAAGCGGCGGCAGAGATTGCTGATCAGGAAGGAATAAACGGCGTGACGCTAGCCGCACTCTCTAAAAAAATGAATGTACGGCCCCCGTCTCTGTATAATCACATAAGCGGGCTGCAGGGAATCAGAACAGAGCTTGCCGTTAGCGGTTTGACAAGGCTTTTTGATCAGATGGCTGATTCCGTCAAAGAACAGAAGGGGGAGTCCGCCTTGCTAACTTTAGGCGATGCATATGTTGGGTTTGCAGTTGAAAATCCGGGTTATTATGAAGCGACTTTGCTTAAAATTCAAGATGAAAGAGCTGAAAGCCTGTCAAACCAGATTGTCCGGCTTGTCACGAAACTGCTTATTGACAGCGGTTATGCAAACGAACAGACTGTAATCCATGCAACAAGAGGGCTGCGAAGCTTGCTGCACGGATTCGCGACTTTAATCGGAAAAGAAGCGTTTGAATTAAAGGAAGATATTTCAGACAGCTTAGCATTTTCAATTCGATTATTTATATCGGGTCTGTCAATAAACAATAAAAGCATTATGTAAACTAAATAATATATATCTTATATTTCTGAATATTGTATAATATATCATGCAGTATATATAAGGGAGAGGCAAGAGGCGATGCATGATATTGACAAAATTGAGCAATTAGCGGCAGCATCATGGCCGTCTTATATTCAAAAAAGAATGGGGAAATGGCTTCTCAGAGCGAACTTTGGCGTAACCAAACGGGCGAACAGCGTATGGACATCGGCGGACATGCCAGAAGGAGATTACCAAAAAGAGATCGAGCATTTCTATAAAAGTTTAGGTCTGCCCGTTTGTATTCAAATCAGTGACGCATCTCCGGAAGGACTGGATGATGCATTGGCAGACAGCGGATATGAAAAGATTGATGAATGTTTTCAGATGACAGCATCATGCTGCGATATTTTAGATCGTACTTTTGACAACAGCCGATTTACATATAAGTGGGAGCAACAGCCATCGTCTTCATGGATTGATGATTTTATCCGATTGGAAGAATTTTCACCCGAACGGCATTGCGGCTATACAAGCATTTTCAAACGAATGCAGCCGTGTAAAACCTTTTTCACTATGTATGACCAAGGCAGCCTGACAGCAGTGGGCACGGCTTCCGTTATCGATGGCTATGGCGGACTCAGCAACGTTGTAGTAGCAAAGGAACATAGAGGAAAAGGGGCAGGGACTCAAGTCATCAGGGCTCTGACTGAATGGTCAATGAACCATGGAGCTAAGTATATGTACTTGCAAGTGATGAAAGAAAACTCAGCCGCCGTTTCTTTGTATAAAAAAATCGGGTTCTTGCCTATATCGGAACACCATTACCGGATCAAAAAGGAGGATGGCTGATGAATTCGCTTCAAGAGATTATCTGTGAAAAACGGACATATACACGCCTTTATTCCTCACATAAGCACGCGTACAGCCAATTTCTTTTTCCCCTTGAAGGGAATATCGATCTTGAAACAGAGGATCGGCAGGTCAAATTAAAGCCGGATCAATTTTTATATATCCCTCCAGAGTGCGAGCATCGGTTCCGCTCTATTGGCAGAAATGAATGTCTTGTGCTGGATGTGCCGCTTCAGGCGATGAAAATTGAGGAGCATCATGCAGCCGCAGGGATTGAAGCTGCAATCGATCCTTTTTGGTCTTCGATCAGGCACTTATTAATAGAGGAAGCAAACACACGCTCAGCGCACACGCTCCATTTGCTTGTTCAATACATAAAAGAAAAACTGCAAACCCATACTCATGCGTCAATCGCATACATCCATAGCCATTTGTCTGAGCCGCTGACAATACAAAAGCTGGCGAAAATTGAACATTATCACCCAGCTTACTATTCAAGCTGGTTTAAGAAACAAACCGGTAAGTCCCCTCAAGCCTATATAGCTGACCTCCGTCTTGAGGAAGCGAAACGGATGCTGATTGAGAAAAATGTTACGCTGACTGTCGTGAGTCAAGCGCTTGGCTTTCAAAACCTTTCTTCTTTTACAAGATGGTTTGCAAAAAGTACAGGTGTATCACCCCGAATGTACCGGAATACCTTTCATTCAGATAAAAAAATATGAGCTTTTGGTTAAACATTTAGCAGGTGTCTCTTTTAAAATAGTAAGAAAAAGGAGATATAATGATGGCTGTAATTGAAGATTTTGAAAAACTGGATATCAGAACTGGCACCATTATCAAAGCGGAAGAGTTCCCTGAAGCAAGAGTCCCGGCGATTAAACTGTTCATTGATTTTGGAGAAGATATGGGCATTAAACAATCAAGCGCGCAAATCACAAAGCGCTATTGCCCAGAAGAACTGACCAACACACAAATTATCGCTGTCGTGAACTTCCCGCCGCGCCGAATCGCAGGTTTTAAATCCGAAGTCTTAGTCCTCGGCGGCATTCCCGGCCAAGGCGATGTCGTCCTGCTTCAGCCTGAACAACCATTACCAAACGGAACAAAAATCGGATAACACAAAAAAGACGTTTGCCTAAGAGGCAAACGTCTTTGCGTATTGAGGCGATGCACCACACGCCACATTCGTGTGTGCCGCAAAGGGCATGTACATCGGCTTATACAATTCAGCTCATCGCTATATGAATATAGCATGACGGATGAGGAAATGCAAGGAGTACTTTGTTATTTTATGTTTGAATTTGCTGTGAAAATATGAAATGAAGAGAAATAGGGTAGATTACTGTACAATGATTAGTTTGTTATGGATGATTTGAAACCGGTAAAAGTCATTTTATGGCCTGAGTGTGACCCCAAGTGTGACCCCAAGTGTGACCTGAAGTGTACATTTAAGAGTGTCATAAACGCAGTTAAAACAATGAAAACGTACTAAATATCAAAGCGAATAGAAGGAACCAGTATGACCCTAGACTTTTTGATCTGGGTCTTTCTTTATTGCACAAAAAATGCCTAGGATCTCTCAATAGGCATGTTAGTATCGATATCTTCATTTATTTTTTGACTTAGTTTCTGAACCTTCTTTTTAACATAAAAGACCAGGGTGCTGCCAACACCCCGGCTCTGTACAAAAAGCTGCCCATCAAAGGGATTGCTCGATGTGGTTTCTTGGTAGACCTATCCCTTTAGGTTCTGAGGCTCAAGGGAGGCCTATTTTTTATTTATATACGTCAACAGGGCGAGTATAAACGACTCGAATGCAAGACATTAGCATTAATGCCTGGAATATTGACATAGCATTACCCCCTTTCATTAGGGGATGAGCAAGACTCCCTTGAGAGAGCAAACTTTACAGGAGATATTTATACATAAATGTCCTTGTCGTTAAAAATTCAAATATATTGACAACGTGAAAGGGGCTTGCAAAATGCAGGTTCTTTGGTTATAAAACCTTTGATATATTGTCTATAAAAAATCAATTTGAATATGGAAACAATACAAGAATAAAAGTTAGATTTTGCTTTGTTTATTGGTCATTTTTTCTTGTAAATACTTTTCATGTTCTTTCTCCAGAATAAAGTTCCGAGTTTTTTTGTGACTAATGGTAGCGGGAAATTAAAAAAGAACCTGGTGAAATAGCCTAGGTTCTTTTTATATTGCACAAAAATAGACACGGTGATATAATCAGACTACGTGTGCTTTCTGTATAAAAAGTTATAGATATCCATCTTATATTTTTATTATATCAGGCTGGAAAGCTCTTTGTCAATTATTATTTTTGAAGGGGAGATGTAGAATGAGTTCTTTGGTTCTTGGTTTTCATGAAATTGAAAAAACACAGCATTTGCTTGTTGGAGGAAAAGGGTTAAATTTAGGGGAATTATCAAAAATTCAAGGTCTACAAGTACCAGAAGGATTTTGTGTCACAACAGTAGGATATCAAAAAGCCATCGAACAAAACGAAACGTTACAAGTGTTGTTGGATCAATTGGCCATGCTAAAAGTTGAGGATCGAGATCAAATTGGCAAAATCAGCAGAAAGATTCGACAAATTATTATGGAAGTAGAAATTCCTTCCGATGTAGTGAAAGCAGTTGCTCACTATCTCTCCCAGTTTGGCGAGGAACATGCCTATGCCGTGCGTTCGAGTGCGACTGCTGAAGATTTACCACATGCCTCTTTTGCCGGTCAGCAAGATACCTATTTAAATATTATCGGCGAAGAAGCGATCTTGCTGCATATCAGCAAATGCTGGGCTTCCCTATTTACGGATCGCGCGGTAATCTACCGCATGCAAAATGGATTCGACCATACCCAAGTTTATTTATCCGTTATCATTCAAAGGATGGTTTTCCCACAGACTTCGGGGATTTTATTTACCGCTGATCCAATTACTTCCAACAGAAAGGTGTTATCCATTGATGCCGGTTTTGGACTTGGTGAAGCACTGGTCTCTGGTTTGGTATCTGCCGATTGTTATAAAGTACAGGATGAGCAAATCGTCGATAAGATGATAGCAACCAAAAAATTGGCTATCTATGGACGAAAAGAAGGAGGAACAGAAACACAGCAGATCGATCCGAATCAGCAAAAGACTCAAACACTGACTGATGAACAAATTTTACAACTGGCACGCATCGGGAGACAGATCGAAGCTCATTTTGGTTGCCCGCAAGATATCGAATGGTGTTTTGTTGACGATACTTTTTATATTGTCCAGAGTCGTCCAATCACAACTTTATACCCCATCCCTGAAGCGAGTGATCAAGAAAATCACGTCTATATCTCTGTTGGTCATCAACAAATGATGACGGATCCCATAAAACCACTGGGATTGTCTTTTTTTCTGTTGACGACTTCTGCACCCATGCATAAAGCTGGTGGAAGGTTGTTTGTTGATGTCACACATAATCTGGCATCACCTGACAGCAGAGAATTTTTATTAAATGGCATGGGACAACACGATCCGCTCTTAAAAGACGCACTTATGACCACAATTGAGCGGCGAGATTTCATTAAGTCGATACCAAATGATAAAACAGCAACGATTCCCAACCGAAGTAATAATACAGATATGCTGGCACAATTCGAGAACGATCCAACAATCGTTTCTGATTTGATTAAGCGTAGTCAAACATCGATAGAAGAGTTAAAACAAAACATCCAAACGAAATCGGGATCGGATTTGTTTGATTTTATTCTCGAAGATATCCAGCAATTAAAGAAGATCTTATTTGACCCACAAAGTTCGGCTGTGTTTATGGCTGCTATAAATGCTACATCATGGATTAACGAAAAAATGAACGAGTGGTTAGGCGAAAAAAACGCAGCAGATACGCTTTCTCAATCTGTACCTCATAATATTACTTCAGAAATGGGTCTTGCGCTATTGGACGTCGCAGACGTGATACGTCCTTATCCAGAAGTAATTGCTTATTTACAGCATGTAAAAAATGATCACTTTTTGGATGAGCTGGTTGAGTTTGAAAGTGGACAGAAAGTCCAAGACGCTATCTATGCTTATCTCAACAAATACGGAATGCGATGTGCCGGAGAAATTGATATTACAAGAACTCGATGGAGCGAAAAACCAACTACGCTCGTCCCAATGATTCTTAATAATATCAAAAACTTTGAGCCTAATGCCAGCCATCGGAAATTTGAGCAAGGGCGACAGGAGGCTTTGAAGAAAGAACAAGAGTTATTAGATCGATTGAAGCAATTACCGGATGGTGAACAAAAAGCCAAAGAAACCAAACGAATGATCGACATCATCCGGAATTTCATCGGTTATCGGGAATATCCAAAATACGGCATGGTTCATCGCTACTTCGTTTATAAGCAAGCTTTACTGAAAGAAGCCGAACAACTCGTAAAAGTAGGCGTTATTCATGAAAAAGAAGATATATACTATCTCACTTTTGAAGAACTTCACGAAGTCGTACGCACAAATAAACTGGATTACCAAATCATAAGCAAACGAAAAGACGAGTATACATTATATGAAAAACTATCTCCACCACGTGTTATCACGTCTGATGGTGAAATCATGACAGGCGAGTACAAACGAGAAAATCTCCCAGCCGGAGCGATTGTAGGTCTACCTGTTTCCTCCGGAGTGATAGAGGGGCGAGCACGTGTCATCTTAAACATGGAAGATGCTGATCTAGAAGCTGGAGATATATTAGTCACTTCCTTTACTGATCCTAGCTGGACACCATTGTTTGTATCCATAAAAGGCCTAGTCACCGAAGTTGGTGGACTGATGACCCATGGAGCAGTTATAGCGCGTGAATATGGCTTACCTGCAGTTGTTGGAGTTGAAAATGCTACCAGACTAATCAAAGACGGGCAACGAATTCGTGTGAATGGAACAGAAGGGTACATTGAAATATTGTAATGGCTTATCAATTAAGATCTTGTCATAATGAACGGCCTTAAATGGATAAATAACGGTTATACAGTTCATTCTTTTATCTTCTTGAGCAGAAATAAGGACACTTAGTGAATGTAGAATATTTGATGGCTTCCTACACACATTGAGGCCTTAGCTATTCTTCGACAAGATTAGAGAATCGATGAAATATACTAAAATGAAAAAATAATACTCTAACAATAAGTAAAGTCGGATCCCCATAGAGTGGGGATCCGGCTTTTTTATGTAATAATTGCTTAGCACGGGAAATCCGCATTGCAGGAAAGAAGATCCTGAAGACATGGTCAAAGCAATTCAAAGCAGCATGTGGAGAGAATTTGGCCAATGTGCACAGTAGGCATTGGAGATAACATGTTACTCAGTAAGCTTGCGCTTGACCTGGAGAGTAAGAAAACAAAGAGTGGTATTGCACGTTGGAGATATGAAGATGTACCAAATAAACTCTGGAAGGTTCACCCGTTGTCTAAAATGTGGGGAATAGGAGGGAGGATGGAAAGAAATCTGAATCGGATGGGAATATCAACTGTAGGTCAGTTGGCTAAATTTCCTTTAGAGCTGCTTGAAAAGAAGTTTGGAATAATGGGAAACCAGTTGTACTACCTCTCACGGAATTGATTTATCAGAAATAGGTGCTCTGTTGATGCAAGGTCAGATTAGTTTTGGTAAGAGTCAAATTTTAATGTGGGATTACACAAGAAAAGAAGAGATTAAGGCTGTTCTTCTGGAGATTTGTGAGGAAGTCGCAAGAAGGGCACGTGCACATAATAAAGTTGGTCGAACAATTAGCCTAGGAATTGGTTACAGTAAAGATGAGCTTGGCGGTGGTTTTCATCGATCCAAAACAATTGATCTACCCACAAATATCACAATGGACATTTATGAATGTTGCTTGATGCGCTTTTATAAGTTTTACTCGGGTAAAACAGTGAGTAATATCTCAGTCACGCTATCAAATATTGAGGGTGATGTTAATCAGCAGGTTAGTTTATTTGAAGTGGATAATAAAAAGAGAAGAAAGCTTGGATTCGTTATGGATGGAATTAGAAGCAAATACGGATCGAAAGCGATTCTGAGAGCAGTTTCTTATACACCTGCAGGGACAGCACTTCACAGAGCTAGGCTAACAGGTGGACATAAGAGTTAAAACCCTTCTCAATGAGAAGGGCTAAACATTAAACAAAAAACTTGGTTGGTTGAATAGAAGTAATGTTCCTTTTAGCTTCATGGAATTCTTGGTCATTCGAGGATGAAAAGCCACTAAATACTGCTAATCCAACGACAACTGACAAGGTGGCTAATGCAAGTTTAAATTTCATATAAACACTCTCCTCTTTGTATTTGGATTCGGGCATCCACCATGACGTCAAAAAAGGTGGTTGAGTTTTCAAATTGCCCTATCTCCTTACAATAATTAGCCGTGTCGAGTGCTAATTCCTCTAAATCTGGATACATAACATTATCTTTAAGTACAGAAAAAGTTCGGAAAACTGTGCGTTTATCTATAGAGTCGATATATAAAGCCTTTAAGTAATTAAACTCAGCAATTAAGACATCGTCATTTATTGCTTTTGCTTTCTCGATTCCTTTTTTGTAAAGAACCAAGGCTTTTTCAATATCCTTCATTTTAAAGTGAATTTGTGTCAGCGTAAATAACGTGTGAGGGAGGAGATCGCTTTTATCTCTTTCATACAATGAAACTGCTTGTTCAATATATTCAGCAGCTTTGTCATACTCTTTCATCTTATAATAACAGTTTCCCAAATTATATAATGATGCACCAATTAGTTTGTGTTTGTTTATGGCTTTTGAGTCTTTTAGGGCTCTCTGAAGATGGGGAACTGCTTTTTCATGACTTTCCAGATCATCAAAGTTGCCTGCTACAACAAATGCACATTGTATTCGGCGAACAGTATAAGTTTTTTGGTCTTTATAAATGTTAAGGGCTGCTTCAGCATAGTGCATTGATACATGGGTTTGTTTCATGTGATAATACACTTCAGCCATTTTGAAATAAAACTCAGCTCGTTCAATTTCATCTGTTACTAAAGCGAGCTTTTTCTCAGCAATTTTATATGACCTTATTGCATTTATAAAATCCTTCTTATCAAATTCATACATTCCTCTAAAGAAATTGCAGTAGTATTCCAGGACACCTTTAAGCTTTGTTTGGCTGCTTTCGATCTTTTCTAATAAGTCTGAAATTTTAGGACGTGCTTCATTCAATGACTTAGGTTCAAGGTAATCCAGCATTAGCTGATGACGAAAACACATTAGAGAATAATACAGCAATAAGTCTTGATCTTCCTTCATATGTTTTATTTCTTCTTCAACCTCTGCTTTTAATATCTCAGCATCTGGAACGGCGAACATCCGTATGTATTTATACCACTCATTGATTTTAACTCCAACCGTGGATGACGGAATTAATTGCTCCATTGAAATCCCTCCCTCTATGTATCCAATAGACTAAATATGTAATATTTTATCATATTTAAGTGTTTAAGGAAGATTAACGTTTTCTTAAAAAGCGAAAAAAATACCCTCCTCGATTAAGAGAAGGGTAGGGGTTTTATCTCGGTGAATCATAATCCATTGCTTGTTCACTATCAGAAATACCTTGAGAGTTGTCGGGTCAACAATGATTCCCATTGCAGTTAAAAAAGTTAGAAGTGCATTAAATTTCTCTGTCAAATTGTCACCCAATACCGTCAAGTCGTATATCGTACACGATCCCAGTACTTATATTGCATCTAAGGGTTAATCAGTCGAGATCATTGAGGAATCAAAATATAGCCAAGTGATTGTTATTACTCAGCGCAACAGAAAAGAAGGAACCAGCAAAAGTAGATATTACGGTTGATTTCATACATAAAAGATCACATAGGAAGAAACACCTTGCTTCAAACAAGAAAAAGGAGCTAAAAAGCCCCTTATAAGTTTAAATAACTTTTGTATAAATAGCCTTATAAAACCCTATTGAGTAATCAAAATAATAATTTGTAAGAGTATAAGTATAACCATTGTATTCAAGAGAAGGCTTGAAGTTTGGTATGGGACTAAGCTGATATATGGTATCGTATTCATATTCATCATTTTTCACAACAACTTCAGATGAAACATTCGTTGCCAAGGCAGGAACAGCGGATATTAGCATGCCGAATGTTAAAGCAGAACTCAATAAAATTTTTCGAGGGTTCAATTATATCAACTCCATTTACATATTATGCATTTATTATGCAATATCTGGAGTTTATTTGGAAGTGAATGAAGGATCATAAAAGCCTATTTATTTTCAAAATCGTGGTTTTAAACAAATTAGGGGGAAACGAATGAATCAAGATATTCAGCTTTTGAAAGACCTCCAAACTGAATTGAAAACGCAGGATCATGGCTCTCAAGCTGCACCGCGGTTTGTTTATAGGAGATTATAAATGAATTAGGACTTCAGATGATGATGATGCGGAACGCTGTTCTGTTTACATCCCTGAAGATGGCGAATCTTATGACCTGGAAAGTTATCTAAAGGACATCAAGGAGAATGATGAATTGTCTTCAGAAGCGGTGGAAGATATAGAGTGTGAGGCTTCCGCATTAGATTGGATATATGAATATGTAGACAGTGGCGCTGATCTGATACCAGAAACAGAGGTTCATTACATTTATCAAAATACAATGTTTCTAACTAAAGCAGAGGCAAAAGAGAAAGAAAATGATTCAGAAGTAATTGCAGTTCACCAATCCTTATTCAAAGACAGCCTTCCTTTTGGATATTTTTATTAGTATCAATTCTGTATAAAACATGTATTTTATTCTAAACAAAGAGAGATGTGAACAATGGTAAATATCTTAACTAATATCTTGAAAAGTGACAGATTGGATGAATATCCAAAATTTAAAAAGTTCTGCTCCCTCAAAGAAAAAGGGTTACGTAAGGAATCCTTTAAACCATTATCTTCCTTTATTGATGAGGCAAAGACATGGGATCATAATGCACAACAGAATTTTGCTTGTTGGCTGTTTGCTTTATTTGAAACATCAGATGATATTCACCATACACTCGTTCATCCTTTGGAAAAGGAACTTTTAAAGCCTTTACTTGAGATATGGATGAAGAGTAACCCCGAAGATCCAAGACCATATAGGTGGTATGGCGTGTTTTTAAATGCTGAAAAACGTGTCGATTACTTATACAATGCACTTAGACTTGGGGGCAGCAATGAACAATTATCCTTATTAACGCTAATCGATATTAATTTGAACGCCCTTTGGTATTCATTTCATCATATATCCGAAGATTTGTATCTTGGCGATATTAAAGAAGATACAGCACTTATTACTAAGTCACGGCAGTTAAACAACAAGGTAGAATGTCAAATAAGACATAACAATAGCGAAGCACTTGACTATTATCAAGATCTGTTGAATGGCTGGGTATTTTTTACAGGAAAACAATCAAAGGGATTTATTGAATGGTGTGAAAATACGGGTAGAAATTATCATTGGGTCAAATCTTATTATTACGAAAAATAACAATTGAGCGCAGTTTTGTTTATTGCATGCTTGTTTTAAATGTACATAAAAACCCCATTTGATTTAGACATTTTAATCGTGAATTGATTATGCTTTTGCGACTGTCAGAAGCTATACAGGTATGAAATGGAGCGGTATCCTAGAGAGCTGTTAGATAAAGTCTGTGCACACCTAAACATCGAGTGGCAAGAGTTGTTGATACCTCCCAAAATATGATATTAATATCGATCGCTCAGAATGAAAATGGTATACTAAAGTTACAAGCATAGGAAGGAATTTCAAGTTTTCTAGGTATGCATAAAATCGTACTTTTATTGAAAATTTGGGAGGGATAGGTTTGGGCATCTTTGGATTTCTCAAGAGGAATAATATCAAGAAACCACAATATGAGGTTAACACTATTTCTGAAGACATTACAAGTCAAGTTAATAATGTTCATAGTGATAACAAAGATGAGATAAAGGTAAGCAAAAACGATCTGCCAAAAAAAGAATATCCAATTTTGATTCAAGAGACGAGTTTTTCAAGGAAGTTTGAAGAAAAAAATGCATTCTTTGAATATATAAATTTTAAAGTTGCAGGGACTTACCATTACCAAAGTGACATTAAAAAGGCTATAAAGCTTGAAGCGGATAGTATATTTTTTGAGGAAAAATATGATGGGATGAGTAATAAAGAAATTCTAGAATCTACTTTCGATGAACCGATATTTATACATCATAATTCTATATTCTCAAATTGTGATTTGCGTTTAGAGGAAGACAACGAGTATGATCCTGAAGCTATTGCTGTATATGTGAATAACTTTAAAGTCGGACATGTTCCTCAAAAGAATTTTAAGAGTGAGAAAAAGTACATTTTTGACCTGATAAAGAGCGGTTCACAATTAAACGTCACAGGTAGTTTGTATGGAGGGAAATATAAAGTCAATCGTAATGATATAAAAATTGATACGGGTGAGACGGATTATAAACTCAATTGTGAAATAGTCATTAAAACAGAAAAACATACGGATGTGGATAACATATATTAACCTTAAATAATCTTGAACAGTTAAAATATCATATTTAAACGAGTGGGTGAATAATGTTGAAGAATAATGTTGAAAATGATTACTGTTTGGTATAAGTATTACGATGGTCAAAACGATCCTAAGCTGAACCACATAGAGGACGGTTGGTTAAAGAGCGAATATCCGCATCCAATTAACCCATTGTTTGCAAACCAAGAGGTTTGGAAGAAAGGTGATTGGGAAAGAAGATATGCATATCTGGATGAAAAACTTAGGGGTAATAGATATTCCACCTGCTTTTTGGGTTAATTAAAACACTTTAAAATTTAATATTTAAATGTGCGTTTGTTTTGGAGGGGAAAGATTGAGTATTAATAAAAAAATGTCGCTAGATATAGTCTTACACTAGCGCTCTCATGCATTACATACGGGATTATTATTGGGTTTTATGGTTTTGCTTATTCTAATTTCGAACCTTGGATGCTGATAACAATTTTCATCATACCATTTTATGCATTCATCCCATATACAGTATTTGCTATTCCATTGCAAATATTACTTCGAAAAAAAGTAAAGAAATTTAGTGTGAAGTACTTATTAATATATATCGTAGTAGCGCTAATCGCATTATTCTTGTTCTCCTTAGCCAGTGATCCAACTTATGTGCTTACTGAGGTTCAACATGTGAACTTTTATTATTTGAGTTTTGTAGCAGCGGCGGTGTACTGGTTCTGGGATTCAGTATTTATAAAGAATCAAGAAAAGATTTAATATTACAACGTTCTAAACAACAAGTATTAAGGCTGTTGAAGAAAAAGCTTATGGCATTAACTAAAAGAACAGGGGATATGAATGGAAATTTTAATTAGGCAAAAGCTAACTGAAGAATATCATACGTCTGAAGAAATTATTAAAAGAGCTTTTTCAAATGTAGAATATAGCGACAAGAAAGAACACATACTTGTAAATAAAATTAGAAAATCAGATGCATTCATTCCTGAACTTTCATTGGTCGCATTACATCAAAATAAAGATATCGTAGGTCATATCCTTTTATCTAAAATCAAAATCATAGATGGCGATAACGCAGTCGATTCTTTGGCACTTGCTCCAGTTTCTGTTGCGCCTGAGAACCAGAAAAAAGGAATCGGGAGTCAATTAATTCGTGCTGCGTTAAAAAAAGCAATAGAGCTTGGTTATCGTTCAGTAATTGTTTTAGGACATAAAGATTATTATCCGAAGTTTGGTTTTAAGCCAGCTAGCTTATGGAATATAAAAGCGCCCTTTGAGGTGCCTGATGAAGTATTTATGGCTCTGGAATTAGCAGATCATTCTCTTGAAGATGTGCAAGGTGTCGTTCATTATTCAGAAGCTTTTATGGAGTGAAAGCTAGATGATTGATTAGATTTTGATAAAAAAGAGGTTATCCCTAAAATTTTCATTTTGTGGATAGCCTCTTTTTTTGTGTAAAGAGCTTTAAAAATGAAAAAGAAAGCTGCAAAGGGATATGAATGAAAATAATAAAGACGCGATTATCGAATCATTAAACCGGAAAGTTAAGCGATTAGAGCAAGGATTTACGTGACCAATTAAAGGCGTACACAGAAGTCTACAATAAGATATAGCTGAGACACCTACCCTTTGTTGTTTGTAAGGGGCCCAGATTGTTGTATAAGGATAGTATTTAAAGAGGTTATTATTGTCATAATATCGAATAAAGATTAAGTGCAATTATTTTTGATGGGAGTTATTTTAATGCATATAACAACAAAAAGGTTATTGATACGTGAATTTGAATTCAAAGATTGGAAAGCTGTATATGAGTATACGTCAGATATTAATGTTATGAAGTATATACCAGAAGGGGTTTTTACTGAAGAAGATGCAAAAGCATTTGTAAAGAAAAACAAAGGTGATAACGCAGAAAAATTTCCTGTAATATTAAAAGATGAAGATTTTCTTATAGGCCATATTGTTTTTTATAAGTATTTTGGTGAACATACATATGAGATTGGGTGGGTATTTAATCCGAATTATCAAAATAGAGGGTATGCTTCTGAAGCAGCACAAGCTATCTTGGAATATGGATTTAAAGAAATGAACTTACACAGGATTATAGCTACGTGTCAACCTGAGAATATTCCATCATACCGAGTTATGGAGAAGATTGGAATGAGAAGAGAAGGCTTTTTTAAAAAATGTATTCCTAAAGGCAATGAATGGTGGGATGAATATTATTACGCTATTTTAGAGGAAGAGTGGAATTGAACTATATTGAAGGCAGAAACATTGGCGATACAAACAAAATACCATCTCCTACTTAGAACACTGAAATGGCAGGAGACATTCTTAAATGCAGGGCATTTTATTTGAGACAATTCTAGGAGGATTAAAACTATATATTTACTAATGTGTAAACCAACGCAACGGTGAACAAGAAATATGAAATATAAGAAATTGCTTTTGACGAACTTGCTTTATGTTTTTGGAAAGTATATATAAGTGCAAAACCCAAAAAGAAAACAGTCACAAACCAAGAAGTGTATTGAGGAAAGATTGCGACCAGCAACACGATGATCGTTGAAAAAATAAATGAAGAGTAATGAGTATCTTTTTGATCATTATTCAAAGAAATCACCTGATATATTTTTACCCATTTTAATGTGTATCAAAACATTATTCAAAAAGGAGATTAGAAAAATGCCAGATGTTATTTCTGATGTTAATAACATTGATTAAATGAACAAAAGGAAAGAGCATGTTTTGATAAAAGATACATCGAAACATGCTTTTATATATTGTAATAGTTAATTTAGGTTGCTTACATTTGCGGGGGTTCCAAACCGAATTTTGTCCATTCCTCTTTGGCTGGTCCATAAATACCTGGAACAGTTAATCCTGCTTGTCTCATAAGAACAGTCATTTGTCCTCGATGGTGATTTTGATGTTGAATCAAAAACATCAAAAGTGAACCATTTGGCAATTGTTGACCAATAAAGTTGATACGTTCTTGAAGTGTATGATCAGTCCATTGGGTTTTTAATGCCTGTATAAACGCATTACTGGCTTGATGATAGCTGTCTGCTATAAACTGAGCCGAAGTAGGGACAGGATAATCTTCAGCAGGGGCATGAAACGTTAAGTCTGTGTTTGAGGTAATAATGCGAATGGCAGCAACAGTATGCCAAGCAATACGGCCTAAAGTCCAATTTTGTGAAGTTATTTCTTGTTTAAGTGATTCATCAGTTAGACTATTTAGTAGTTTCTGTGTAGCGTCGGCTTCGAACTCCCAAGATTTTAAAAAATGGTCTAAGGTTTGAAACACAAAAATCCTCCTTATGATGTTTTGTTTTCTTTTTATAGTTTAATTATACCTGCCCGTTTAGTTAAAAAGAACAAAACTTTAGATAAGAATTTTCTAAGGAAAAGAAGGCATCGTAACATTCTTATAGACGTCACGACTTTTTTTCAAAGTTACATGAATTTCAGCTACCACAGAAGATTGAATAAATCCTTTTGTTAGTTATTAGGGGATTGAGAATATACCGCTGGGTTGAATGATACTGCAGATGATATGTGTTAAAGCAGAGATTGAAAAAGAGTTCGCCATCTGTGATTACATTAAAAAGCTGTAGGAAGAACAAAAGAGCTGGGGAGTATGAAGTTTTTTAAGTGTTACGCCATCAAAAATAAAGAAGGAGTTTACCTGACATATAATGAATTATTATAGTAGGAAAGAGAAAAATTTTACAGCAAAGGGAGGAATGAGTTGGTAATGAAGGGTTTTATCAAAGGCGCTGTTCTAACTGCTGTTCTAAGTGTGGGTGCTACTTTATTTGCAGGTGATGTATCTGCACACGGGTATATAAAAGAACCTGCTAGTAGAGCGTACATGGGATCATTAGAAAAACAAATAATTGGTTGGGCAGCAGCTACACAAAAGTATGGTTCTGTAGTTGATAATCCTCAATCGGTAGAAGGACCTAAAGGGTTTCCAGCCGGAGGTCCGCCAGATGGAAAAATTGCATCGGCAAATGGAGGCTTTGGTCAAATTGACTTTGGGTTAGACAGGCAGACTTCAGATCATTGGGTAAAACAAAACATGCATGGAGGTCTAAACACCTTTACTTGGCACTATACTGCTCCTCACGCAACATCAAAGTGGCACTATTATATAACCAAGAAAGATTGGAATCCAAACAAACCATTAACAAGAGATGAGTTTGAATTAATTGGAACAGTAGATCACGATGGTTCAAAGGCAGATACTAATCTTTCTCATAAGATTTATGTACCAACTGATCGCAGTGGTTATCATGTCATTTTAGGGGTGTGGGACGTTGCGGATACCTCTAATGCCTTTTATAACGTAATTGATGTAAACCTAATACAATGATGTTGAACCTCCATCGAACAAATCTTAATCCCAATGGACAAGAATATGAGGCTTAATCAGAAAATTGCCATCAAATTTGGCACAGTGTACACCGCTAAGGTTTTAACAGCTGCCAATAGTTGTGAAGCCATCACCAGCTAGTGAAACGTCTACAGTACAACGAGGGAAACTGTAACGGAACCGGGAGAACACAGAGTGTTTGATTGTGGAAGTACGAGAATCAAATGGGATGTTGTGAAGCTACTAAGAGGAGTTATCTATTGCAGATCGGTTAGATGTTCGTGCATCTGCCGATCTTTTTAAATTTTAATTGAAGTCTACTCAATACATAGAATAGAATGGCATTAAGCTTCTTCACTTCCTTGACACTAACGAAAAGAAAACCATTAAGATAAAACATCTTTTCAGAATATGAGAAAAGAATTAAGCGCAGTGTGATCTGAGGCAAGGTATGGAGCATCTCTCGAAATTATTAATAAAGCTGTTGTTGAAGCAATAGCACGGAGACAATGACGTCTTAATATATTTTTTAATAAAAATACGATTTTAAAGAGAACGGAGATTTACTTTTAATATGAATTTTAAAAAAGCTGCAGTCATCTTTTCATTTGCTTTTCCAATTAGTTCAGCTATATTAATAATTAATTTTTTGACTGGGATTATTTCAATGCCGTGGCAAGGAATGCCGGTATTGTTCCCTTTATTACTCTCACCTATAGGGATAATGCTGGCGTTAGGTTCAATAAAGACAAATAAACGGTGGGCTATATGGGGAATCATCTTAAATTCAATTTTGTTACTATTCCCTTTCTTCTTTTTTATAGGTGGAACTTTGTTATTCGGAGTCTAATTTTTAAAAAGACGTGAAAATCGATGAAGATTTTGAACAATTGGATAACTGGTTAAAAAGGGATACATGGTAGGGGGTGCTGATTTGAGCCTCAATCAAAAGACGTTAAACAGTTATGTTTATACTCTGTATTCTCGAGTTTGTCATATGGTCTAGTCTTTGGCTTGTATATGTTTGTTTATTCGGGATTTATGGCGATCGCCTTAATCACAATAGGCATCATTGCATGCTACTCTTTTATCACTTACTTAATATTTGCTTTTCCCTTACAATTATTACTAAGAAGAAATCCCGGAAAGTTCAGTTTGATCCATTTTTTTATTTATACTGCAGTAGCTTTTTTAGCTGTGTTCGTGTTCTGGTTTGTTGATTATCCGCCTAGTGCTCTTACAGTGTTCAGTAGCTTAAATTATTACATAATGAGCATTGCCGCTGCGTTAATTTATTGGTTCTGGGATTCCATATGCCTGCGGAATTGGTTTATCTACTATTTAAATCATGCATTTCACAACGTTCACAACAAGTATAAAAGCCGCTGATCCGAACAATAAATACGCAGACCTTGTTTGTTTTTTTGAAAGTGTCTCCACTCCCATTAAAACAAAGAGAAGTGCAACTAATACTTGGAGAGAAACCAAGAGGAATTCACTTTGATTATATAAAGAATATACGCATAGGATTAAAGCTACACATGAGATCAAAATTTTTGAAGTTTTAAGCAAAGAACCACTCCTTGAAAGTTTTATTAAACCATAACACGGTATGAGCTTTTATTGGAGAGGAAAAGGGGTCATGATAAAAGAAGTGTTTTATTTAAAATTGGGGGAGTTGACTTGAACATTTTTATTTGGATTGCCATGTTTATAGCTATTTTTGGCGGCCCTTATGCAGGTTACAAAAGGAATAAAAAGAAAGAGCTTAAACAAGAAAAGTAAAGTATATAAATTTCTGGAAACAGACTGTGAGAATTCTTAAAGAATATTAAGTTAAATGCTCTTTTCTATTCCACATCTCCGGCATTCATGTAAGAATACACCGCTCTTTGCAGAGTTTTTGAATAAAGCTAATCGCCATTGTCGCAGGGTAAGGAGTGTTTATTTGTATTGGAATAGAGCGGAAAGAGAATGGTGAGTCAAAAAGCATGGCAGCTGAGAGGGTTTGTAGAGCGGGCTGCTATACTTGTAGACCTGTATCAAAAGCGGTTTAATATTGGAAACGGATTTAAAAAGGGGTGAAAAGCTATCAAAACATTAGTTGTATTATCCAGTTTTATGGGGATTGTGTTATCAATTATTGGACAAATATTTGGAATCCTAACCGATTTCTTTATTCCAGGCATTGCTCGGTTTATAGGGGTTTTAGCGGGTATTCTAGTATTACTTAGTTTGAAGTCAAGAAATACAGAAATGCAGGCTTTTATAGTAGGTTCAAGCACTGCGTTAGGAATAATGGGAGCAGGAATTTTATATTTTCCAGCTGCGATGATCAATGTCTTAATTGGTTTCAAGCTAAACAAAAAGTTAAAAGAAGAGAACACTATGGAGCAGATCTGAACAGACTGCTTTTTGTTTTGGGTGCACTAATAAAATAATAATCATTTTATTCAGAGTGAAGTTTATATGGATTTATTTACAGGCTTCTGAGAACGAATGAAGAAACTTATTAGGTATTAAACAAAATGATATGATCATTACATTGTAAATTTTTTTGAAGAGAACAATCAGGATATTTGAGAAACTGACTGTTAAAAAAAGCAATAATCAATATTTGCTGCAGGCTGATTTAAATTTTCTGAAAAAACATTGAAAAAGTTGATAGGATTTTATAATATTAAGTCAAGTTAGTTTGTCCAATCAACAAACTAATGAAGGTGACTTTATTAGTTCCACAAGATAAGGTTATTTCTAAATATAAAGGGGGAATAAAAGGCTCGATTCAATTGGAGCTAAACAATATATAAAACAAAAGAGTGTATCTTTAATCCTTTCCCAAGTATACGAGTGCAACGAAAAAAGATGAATTTACTGCTTGCTGATCAGATCATTTTGTACGATGAAGAATAATCTGTGAAGTTAAACTACTCATATTTTTTGCGATTTTTTGAAAGCGCTTTTATAAACAATTGCCGGCCGAGGTGAGTTTGGAAAATTTTTATACCATTTCATACTGTTCCTTATTTAATGATCGAAAAGGGAGGAAAAATCATGATCAGTGAAAATGTAAAGAAGATTAGCATGACTGAAAAAGTTGGCTATGCTTCTGGAGATTTTGCATGTAATTTAATTTATGCAACGGTGTCTACTTATCTTTTGTTCTTCTATACAGATGTATTTGGTTTATCGGCAGCAGCAGCCGGTACCATGTTCTTAGTGGTTAGAATTATCGACGCTCTCGCTGATCCTTTTATTGGAACAGTAGTAGACAGAACAAATAGCAGGTTTGGACGCTTTAGACCGTATCTTTTATTCGGAGCTTTCCCATTTGTAGTACTTGCATTTCTCTGTTTTACAACTCCAGATTTTTCAGATATGGGGAAATTAATATATGCCTATATGACCTATGTTGGCTTGTCGCTTACATACACAACCATAAACGTGCCATATGGCGCGTTAACTTCTGCAATGACTAGAAATAATCAAGAAGTTGTTAGTATAACATCTGTTCGTATGTTATTTGCGAATGTTGGGGGACTTGTCGTTGCATTTTTTGTTCCCTTATTGGCTGCCTATTTAAGCGATACTTCCGGCAACGAATCTCTTGGCTGGCAGCTCACCATGGGTATTTTGGGAATGATAGGTGGATGCCTTTTAATCTTTTGTTTTAAAAGCACAAAAGAGCGTGTCACTCTTCAAAAGTCTGAGGAGAAAATTAAATTATCGGATATATTTGAGCAATTTCATGTGAATCGTCCACTTGTTGTATTAAGCATTTTCTTTATTATTATTTTTGGAGTGAATTCAATAAGTAATTCAGTTGGCATCTATTATGTGACATATAACTTGGGAAGAGAGGATTTAGTGAAGTGGTACGGTTTGATTGGAAGTTTGCCTGCTTTGGTCATTTTACCGTTTATTCCAAGGCTTCATCAATTATTGGGGAAGAAAAAACTACTAAACTATGCATTATTACTGAATATTATCGGCCTCTTCGCTTTACTATTTGTTCCGCCAAGTAATGTATATCTAATACTCTTCTTTCGATTAATTGCTGCTGCCGGAAGTCTCACTGCCGGCGGATATATGTGGGCGCTCATTCCTGAAACAATAGAATATGGAGAGTATAGGACTGGGAAAAGAATGGGTGGGCTCATTTATGCTATTATCGGATTTTTCTTTAAATTCGGTATGGCACTGGGAGGGATTGTTCCTGGGTTGGTTTTAGATAAGTTTGGATACGTGGCAAATCAAACACAAACCCCGGAGGCATTAACGGGAATTTTAATTACAGCAACAATCATTCCCGTGTTCTTGCTGGTTCTAGCCATGATTGATATTAATTTCTATAATTTAGATGAAGAGAAATATAAAAAAATGGTACGAGAATTAGAGAATAGAGATAAAGTTTATTTGGATAATATTGAGGAATTCAAGGCATGAAAATGGCACCAAATAAGAGAAGCCTATTAAGAAAATAGCTGAGGAGGAGTTCAAATGAAGATTATCAATCCAGTACTTAAAGGATTCAATCCCGATCCAAGTATTTGTAGGGCAGGAGAGGATTATTATATCGCTGTATCTACATTTGAGTGGTTTCCAGGTGTCCAGATACACCATTCAAAAGATTTAGTGAATTGGCACTTAGTCGCACATCCATTACAAAGAGTTTCACAATTAGACATGAAAGGGAACCCTAATTCAGGCGGAGTTTGGGCACCATGTTTAAGTTATAGTGACGGTAAGTTTTGGCTGATCTATACGGATGTTAAGGTAGTAGATGGCGCTTGGAAAGATTGTCATAATTATTTAGTTACTTGTGAAACGATTAATGGTGATTGGGGGGATCCGATCAAATTAAATAGCTCAGGATTTGATGCTTCTTTGTTCCATGATACGGATGGAAAAAAATATTTATTAAATATGTTATGGGATCAGCGTATTGATCGGCATTCATTTGGAGGAATTGTCATACAGGAATATTCTGATGAGGAGAAAAAATTAATTGGTAAACCGAAAGTTATTTTTAAAGGAACCGATAGAAAACTAACAGAAGCTCCGCACCTTTATCATATCGGGAACTATTATTATTTATTGACTGCAGAAGGAGGAACACGGTTTGAACACGCTGCTACAATTGCCCGTTCTACAAATATTGAGGGTCCATATGAAGTTCATCCCGATAATCCAATCTTAACGTCATGGCATGATCCTGGAAATCCATTGCAAAAATGCGGTCATGCATCCATTGTTCAAACACATACAGATGAATGGTATTTAGCTCATTTAACGGGCCGTCCTATTCATCCTGACAGTGATTCAATTTTTCAGCAGAGAGGATATTGTCCTTTAGGCAGAGAAACAGCTATTCAAAAACTGGATTGGAAAGATGAATGGCCTTATGTAGTAGGTGGAAAAGAAGGAAGCTTGGAGGTAGAAGCGCCTTCTATACCTAATATAATGTTTCAAGCAACGTACCCGGAAGTTGATGAATTTGAGGACTCAACATTAAATATAAATTTTCAAACTTTAAGGATCCCGTTTACGAATGAATTAGGTTCATTGACTCAAGTGCCAAATCATTTGCGATTATACGGTCATGAATCATTAACCTCGACATTTACTCAGGCATTTGTGGCCAGACGTTGGCAAAGTCTCCATTTTGAAGCAGAAACGGCTGTTGAGTTTTATCCGGAAAATTTTCAACAAGCTGCTGGATTGGTGAACTATTACAATACAGAGAACTGGACTGCTCTTCAAGTCACGCATGATGAAGACCTTGGCCGTATTCTTGAATTAACAATATGTGATAACTTTTCTTTCTCACAACCATTAAAAAATAAAATTGTTATTCCTCGTGAAGTAAAGTATGTATATTTAAAAGTAAATATTGAAAAGGAAAATTATTATTATTTTTATTCTTTTAACAAAGAAGATTGGCACAAAATTGACATTGCATTGGAATCGAAAAAATTATCAGATGATTACATCCGTGGAGGAGGATTTTTCACGGGAGCCTTTGTAGGGATGCAATGCCAAGATACCAGTGGTAATCATATTCCGGCCGACTTTAGATATTTTCGCTATAAAGAAAAATAATTTGTGCATGAAAAAAGGAGACTTCTATTTTAGAACTCCTTTTTTCATATTAGAAGGTGTCATATATAAATATTCCTTCAGAAATATTCAACATTAAAATAACAAACAAAAAGCTCATCTTTAAAGATGAGCGCAGGACATAGAGATCTGTACATTTTAATCATAAATTACATTGTAACCATATCCAGAAAATGATCAATAACAATAGAGGACATTCCTAATGCCGGTGCATTTTTTCCTAAGAAAGACGGTAATAATTCATAGCTATTGCCTAATTGGGAATAAACCCTGGACGACACTTCACTTCTAATTGAATTTAAAACCATAGGATGCGATTCAATTATGCTGTTTCTTAAAATGATGGCTTGAGGATTGAATGTATTTAGAATATTGGTAAGGCCTATTCCTAAATAGAATCCAAAATTCTGTAATGCATTTAAAGTTCCAATATCATTCCGGTGGGCGAGGTCTATAATATCTTGATAGGACACTTTTTTCTCTTTAGTCTGAAGAGATTTTAATAAAGCCTTCTCAGAAGCATACAATTCCCAGCAGCCTCGGTTTCCGCAACTGCATTTAGGGCCATTAAAGTCTATTGTCATATGTCCCATTTCTCCAGAGAATCCGCTTACCCCTCTATATAAATCATTGTTGATAATAACACCGATCCCTATCCCTGTACTGACACTTGCATAAATAATGTTATCGTGATTTTTTGCAGCACCGAATACTTTTTCTCCATATGCCCCAGCATTCGCCTCATTTTCAATAAAAACGGGCACATTGAACTTCTCTTGTATGAAAGATTTTAAGTCAATATCTCTCCAGTTGGAGTTCGGAGTGAAAACAATTTTTTGATTTTTATCAACTAGTCCAGGCACGCATATGCCTATACCAGTAAGCCCGTATGGAGATTGTGGCATATGCGTAATCAAGTGATGAATCATATCAATTAAAATGTCTTTGGTTTTTTCTGGAGAATTCGATTCCAAATGGTGGTGTTGATCAAGAACGATCGTTCCTTCAAGGTCTGTTAAAATGCCATTAATATAATCCACACCAACATCTATTCCTACGGAGTATCCTGCCTTTTTATTAAAAACAAGCATGACAGGTCTTCTTCCGCCACTTGATTGTCCCTGACCTATTTCAAATACAAGATTTTCTTTCATTAACGTGTTTACCTGTGATGAAACAGTTGATTTATTTAATCCAGTCTTTTCAGATAATTTTGCTCTTGAAATAGGTGAATTTTTAAGAATTTCTTTTAATAATAACTTTTGATTTACTTTTTTGACAAAGGTTTGATCAGCGATAACCACTTAATCCACTCCATTTGTATAATCTTTAAATTAAGTTGAAATGTATTGTTTTCAGTATGAGACATAGTACATAGCTCATCTTACCTTTACTATATCTAATGTGTTCATAAAAAACAAAAAAATCTTGAAAATACTGATGAGGTTGGTATAAGATTAAAATAAGTTAGTTTGTTCGAACAACAAACTAATAGACAACTTACTTACAATATAAAATAAAACGCGCATGTATTTGAAATGACTTTTAAGGGGGAAATAACATGGCTCAATCTCATTCAAGTTCAGTCAACTATTTTGAAAGCGTAAACAAAGTGGTTTACGAAGGGAAAGATTCCACTAATCCTTTAGCATTTAAATATTATAATTCTCAAGAAGTAATCGGCGGAAAAACGATGAAAGAGCACTTACGGTTTTCTATTGCCTATTGGCATACATTTACCGCTGATGGAACAGACGTTTTTGGGGCAGCTACGATGCAAAGACCATGGGATCATTATAAAGGAATGGATTTGGCGAAGGCGAGAGTAGAAGCAGCATTTGAGATGTTTGAAAAACTAGATGCACCATTCTTTGCTTTTCATGACCGAGATGTTGCACCAGAAGGAAGTACGTTAAAAGAGACAAATCAAAATGTAGATATCATCGTGGGCATGATTAAAGAGTATATGAGAACTAGCAACGTTAAGCTATTATGGAATACTGCAAACATGTTCACGAATCCCCGTTTCGTCCATGGTGCGGCGACTTCCTGCAATGCAGATGTGTTTGCGTATGCTGCAGCACAAGTAAAAAAAGGGTTAGAAACAGCAAAAGAGCTTGGCGCCGAGAACTATGTATTTTGGGGCGGCCGTGAAGGATATGAAACATTGTTAAATACCGATTTAAAATTGGAGCTTGATAATTTGGCGAGATTCATGCATATGGCAGTGGATTATGCGAAGGAAATCGGATATACAGGGCAGTTTTTGATTGAGCCAAAACCAAAAGAGCCAACCACTCATCAATATGATACAGATGCAGCAACAACCATTGCCTTTTTAAAGCAATATGGCTTAGACAATCATTTTAAATTAAATCTTGAAGCCAATCATGCCACCTTAGCCGGGCATACATTTGAACATGAATTACGGATGGCAAGAGTACATGGTCTTCTTGGCTCTGTTGACGCGAATCAGGGTGATCCTCTTTTAGGCTGGGATACAGATGAATTTCCGACGGATTTATATTCTACGACATTAGCAATGTACGAAATCCTGCAAAATGGCGGCCTTGGAAGCGGCGGATTAAACTTCGATGCGAAGGTCAGAAGGTCTTCTTTTGAGCCTGATGATTTAATATATTCCCATGTTGCAGGGATGGATGCATTTGCAAGAGGATTGAGAGTAGCTCATAAATTAATCGAAGATCGTGTGTTTGATGATGTGATTCAACATCGTTATCGCAGCTTTACTGAAGGAATAGGTCTTGAAATTACAGAAGGAAGAGCTAATTTCCATACTCTTGAGCAATATGCGCTAAATAATACAGCAATCAAAAACGAATCAGGAAGACAGGAGCGATTAAAAGCTATATTGAACCAATACATTTTAGAAGTATAACAGATAAAGAGAACCGCTATAAAAAGGTATAGCATAATAGCCAATACCTGAGACTACCCGTCATGATTTAACTTTTGCTTATTGTTATGACGGGTAATTTCTATAACTGGGCATTTATTTAGAGTGAATGGTTTTTTTATAAGGGTAAGAGGTGAAAAAATGAAATATGTCATTGGAATAGATCTTGGAACGAGTGCTGTTAAAACGATTTTAGTTAATCAAAACGGCAAGGTTTGTGCAGAAACGTCCAAAAGTTATCCGCTCATTCAAGAGAAGGCGGGATATAGTGAGCAAAATCCTGAAGACTGGGTGCAGCAAACAATTGATGCATTGGCTGAATTGGTTTCCATATCTAACGTTCAAGCCAAGGATATTGATGGGATAAGTTATTCAGGACAAATGCATGGGTTAGTACTGCTTGACCAGGATCGGCAGGTGTTACGTCATGCGATTCTTTGGAATGACACCAGAACCACGCCTCAATGTATTAGGATGACCGAGAAATTCGGTGATAATCTGCTTAACATCACAAAAAATCGTGCTTTAGAAGGGTTTACATTACCTAAAATCTTATGGGTGAAGGAACATGAGCCTGAACTTTTTAAAAAAACGGCTGTTTTTTTGCTTCCGAAAGACTATGTGAGATTTCGTATGACCGGTGCCATTCACACCGAATACTCCGATGCAGCAGGAACGTTACTTTTACATATTACTCGCAAGGAGTGGAGCGATGATATTTGCAATCGATTTGGCATTTCTGCAGATATTTGTCCTCCGCTTGTTGAATCTCATGATTGTGTAGGATCGCTGCTTCCGAACGTTGCGGCTGAGACAGGGCTGTTGGAAAAAACAAAAGTGTACGCTGGGGGAGCAGATAATGCTTGTGGTGCGATTGGAGCCGGCATTCTTTCTTCCGGAAAAACATTATGCAGTATTGGAACGTCAGGGGTCATACTTTCATACGAAGAAGGCGAAGAAAGCGACTTTAAAGGGAAAGTGCACTTTTTTAATCATGGAAAAAAGGATTCTTTTTATACGATGGGAGTCACGCTCGCTGCAGGGTACAGCTTGGACTGGTTCAAAAGAACGTTTGCCCCAAACGAAACATTTGAGCAATTATTGCAGGGGGTGGAATCTATTCCAATAGGAGCAAATGGACTGCTATACACTCCTTATTTGGTAGGTGAAAGAACGCCACATGCTGATTCTTCTATTCGGGGAAGCTTAATTGGAATGGATAGAGCACACAAAAGAGAGCATTTTTTGAGGGCGGTTATGGAAGGCATTACATTCTCTTTACATGAATCAATTGAGCTATTTCGAGAAGCGGGAAAATCAGTGCATACCGTTGTTTCTATTGGTGGAGGAGCTAAAAATGAAACGTGGCTTCAAATGCAAGCTGATATTTTCAATGCGAGGGTGATAAAGTTGGCAAATGAACAAGGCCCAGCCATGGGTACTGCTATGCTAGCTGCCTTTGGAAGTAGGTGGTTTGAATCTCTTGAAGAGTGTGCAGAGCAGTTCATTCGTGAGGCTGCTACATTTTATCCAAAGGAACAAAATGTTCAAACATATAAAACACTATTCGATGTGTATAAGAAAATTTACACTCACACAAAGGATCTAAATACAGCCTTGAAGAGCTTTCGAAAAAACTAATTATAAGTGTGGTTCGTAAAGAGCGTATTTTTTTGTCAGGGGATCAACGAAAGAACAATTAACGACTAATCATCAACAAAGGCATTTGATGACAAAACTACAGATCAAATCGGCTCCCTAGCTATGAATATGAATGCGGAAGGATTATGGGAACACCAGGATGACGCTCAATAGCGACGGCGCATTAAGTGCCCAGTGGAGTAGCATTGGGAATGCTTTATTCCGAAAAGGCAAGAAATTCGATACAACCAAGACTCACTCACAACTTGGAAACATGTCAATTCATTACAACGCAACCTTCAATCCGGGAGGAAATTCAAGCAGTAAATCAACCTTTTAAGTTTTGATTCAAATCCTGATTTGGTATCAGTCCAAACTCTTGATTTACGATCAAATCGGAAGTATTGTCTACTCACAAATAACCCCTCACATTAATGTGAAGGGGTGTTTTTGATAAGCTACACGATCTAATTGCTGTTTCTATAGTATTCAACAAAATCAATGTTCGTCATGAAAAAGCAATATCAAATCTATCTATAGGAGTCACTAAAACGAATATAAAAAACGTAGCATTTAAGTTATACGATTCACTTCATACGCCGTTCGTATTCCGGATTCAATTGCTCCTTGCATCCATCCGTGAGTAAGTGAGGCATGTTCTCCAGCGAAATGTATTTTCCCTTCAGGGGCAGGGATGTATGGATACAGCTGTAATTCCTGTCCTGGTTCGAAAGCTGTGAAACCCCCGGCTGAATAAGGATTTTGGGTCCAGCTAAAAGAAGCGCCGGTCACAAACTCTGACCATACAATATCACCATATATTTCCGATAAATTTATTAATGTATAGCGGAGGCGCTCTCCCTCTGAAAGACTGTCCCATATCAGTGCCTCATCCGCCCATGTGTAACTCGCTGCAACGACAGCATGTCCATTCGATCCAATGTCAATGCTGGGATAATACGAAAATCTAATCGGAAGATCAGTTATCGATTTGCCGCCGCGCTGCCCAGCTTTTTCCCAAAAACGGCTCTTAAACTCTATTCCGATTTTTGTTGCGGCAATATAGTTGAGTTCACGAATGGCCCGCCGTTTATAATAGGAAAATGAATCATATGGTTCAACTTGTACAAAACGCAATGTTGAAAAAGGGATGGTTATGATAGCGAGATCGCCTGTCACTGCCAAATGTTTTGCTGTCTGTTGATGAATGCAGTTAACCGTAACATTGTTTTGGTTTTGAGATATTTTCACCATTTTATGATGGAAGACAATATGTTCTTTTAATTGAGGAAGAAATGCTTGAGGAAGCCGATCCATGCCGCCTATTATTTCATAGAAGCGAGTTGGCGACGTATAAAAGATGGATTCCCGTAACACTTCAACAAGGGACATCCCCATATATGCTTCCATATCCAAAAGTACGCCGATCATATCGATTGCACCGTATGAAAAATAAGTATTCAAGTAAGAGCCTAACGAATGGTTCCTGTATTGTGTTTCAACGATCCGCCAATTTCTCGCAGGATCTACATAAATAAAATTGAGGATAGGCTGCAATACAGAAAGCATCAGCTCTTCGGCCGTTTTTCCTTGTTCATTTGCTGCAACTGGGTATCTTAAGATACCCGGATTGCTTTCAAATTGATGAAGACGTGTTTGAATGCCATTGGCGTAAATGATGTCCATTGGAGTTCTGTTCAAAAATACACTAGTTGGCAGGCTGAATTTTTTTATATATTCCAAGGTTAGAGTATGGATATCCGGAATGCGCATTGGTCCAACATTGAAATACAGCCCGGCACTGAAGGGAGATCGCAACGTGCAAACTCTGCCCCCGACTCTATCACTCGCTTCCAGAATCGTCACTTTATGTCCCGCATTCTTCAGTAAAGATGCAGAAACAAGCCCGGCCAACCCGGCGCCAACAACAATTATGTTCTTTGGGTATTGTGATGTGCTAAGACCATTTCTAATCATCGCAATCATGTCTTCGTTCTTTAGTAGAGAATTCATTTTTGTGAGGCACCCTCTTTTTTGATTTATTGCATTATATTCATTCAAAAGGGTGTCTATCACGAACTATATCTTTTTTTTACTTGTGTTTTTCAGTTGAGGGCTGCTTAACACAGCCTTTAAATCCTCTGGCATTCACATAACCGTTTTTACTCCAAATAGAACGTTTTTTCGTTTGTGCTTCCTGTTCATCTTTTCTAAACTGGTCTATGTATTTCGTATTTGGCTCATAAACATATGCTACTCTGGCTAATCCTTCTTTTAACAGTGTTTCTTGAACAGACTTGCCATCGACATAAACGTAAGCTAACAGCCTTCCGAATTTATCCCTGCGCTCTCCTTTATCAAATTCTAATTGCAGCTTGCCGCCGCTAACCAATTCTTTGTTTCGATTAGATGCATCCTCACCATATGGCTGAACACATGAATGTGGCTTTTTAGTCTCTGGAGTATCAATGAGCAAGTAGCGAACCGTGTCAATATTGCCGTTATAGCTAACTTTGATCGTATCTCCGTCAACAGGCCTTTCTAATACAGCATCCACCAAGCCTTTTTTTGCTTCAGAGTTAGAATTCTTGGCAACTGGCTGTTTAAGATCTGAATGGTTTTTTTCAGCAGTATCATTTAATCCGCAGGCTGCCAAAGAAAAACTCAAAGCTAATAGACTAAAGCCTAACATTACTTTCTTCAATTCCATTTCTCCTTCTTCTGTTTCTTTCTATCTCAATCAACCAACATTCATTATAATGATATCGCTATTTATTGTGAATGTAATTTTTCTTAACACGTTTATATTTGAGTACTAGCTTTTGATCAATATTCAAATATCACAAAAAGGTTTCAAAAACATAACCATAACCATAATATAATGAAAATAGAACATGTTCAGCTGAATTTCCTGAAATCATTCGGAGCATAAGGGGATTAGTATGTATTCCTGGTGTTAGGCGTTTTATCTGGGAAAATCCTATGATTGCTAAAAAACTTCAGAAGTTTTTTATTGACTGAAAACGCTTTTAAAATTATGATAATATCAAACCTAACAAGGATGTAACAAAAATATAACTAGGACATAACAAAAAAGTGGATATGTTTCTTGCAAAAAATGAAAGCGATTTCAATTAGGTTGTTTTTGTGAAAAGCCTCATTCGCTGCATTGAGTATTGCTAATTTTCAGATTGATAAGGTCTCGAAAAAAAAAACCTGGCTGAAACGAGTATTGCTCTTTAAAAGAGAAAGGGTGAATCCAGCACACTCGGTTGACAAGAATGAAAAAATGTATAAAGCATTCTTCATAAAGGTGGGGAAAGGGTATGAAAGAACAACGAAATCCCAGGTCGTTTTTGCAGTTGATAATGATTTCAGCAACATTTGGCGGGCTTCTCTTTGGATATGACACCGGTGTTATAAATGGAGCCTTGCCTTTTATGGCAAGATCTGATCAACTTAACTTAACACCGGTCACAGAAGGGCTGGTTACAAGCATGCTTCTATTAGGAGCAGCGTTTGGTGCATTGCTGTGCGGCAAATTGGCTGACCGCTATGGCAGACGTAAAATGATCCTTAATCTTTCCTTTTTATTCTTTCTGGCATCACTCGGAACAGCATTTGCGCCGAATGTTTTAACGATGGTTATCTTTCGGTTTTTGCTGGGACTGGCTGTCGGTGGGGCATCATCAATGGTACCGGCCTTTTTAGCAGAAATGGCGCCGTATGAGAAAAGAGGGCGTATGGTAACGCAAAATGAACTGATGATCGTCGGCGGGCAATTTTTAGCCTACGTTTTTAATGCGATTCTTGGTGTTGCAATGGCTGATACAGGGCATGTTTGGAGATACATGCTTGTCCTTTGTGCCATACCGGCTCTCATATTATTTGCAAGTATGCTCATGGTTCCGGAGAGCCCGAGGTGGCTAACTTCTAAAGGTAAAAAAAGCGAGGCGCTGCGCGTCCTTAAACTCATACGTGACGAGAAAAGGGCAGAAGCAGAATTTAAAGAAATACAAGCAGCGGCAGTTAAAGATTCAAATGTACAGAAGGCATCGATCAAAGAGTTCTCTACACCATGGCTGCGCCGTCTTTTATGGATTGGGATCGGTGTTGCCATCGTTAATCAAATCACAGGCGTCAATTCGATTATGTATTACGGCACTCAAATCCTGCAAGAATCCGGTTTTGGTACAAAGGCAGCTTTAATCGCTAATATTGGGAATGGATTGATATCAGTCATTGCCGTTATCATCGGCATTTGGCTGGTTGGCAGGGTGAACCGGCGCCCGATATTGATGGTTGGTTTATCAGGAACCACCACAGCGCTTTTATTCATTGCCATATTCTCAATCGTGCTTGATGGATCAGCAGCACTCCCGTATATCGTGCTATCTTTGACCGTTTTATTTCTAGCCTTTATGCAGGGCTGTGTCGGGCCAGTAACATGGCTGGTCATTGCAGAAATATTCCCGCAAAGAGTAAGAGGGCTTGGTTCTGGCATCAGTGTATTTTTCCTCTGGATTTTAAACTTTATCATCGGTTTTGCTTTTCCAATCATGCTTAGCTCTGCAGGCTTATCCTTTACTTTCTTTATATTTGTCGCTTTGGGTATCTTGGCAATCGGTTTTGTGTACAAATTCATGCCGGAAACTAAGGGACGAACACTTGAGGAACTAGAAGAGCATTTCCGTTCAATGGATAGAAATTATGACTCTGAAAAATCAATTCATGAAGCGTGATATCTGTACTAAAATGATAGTGAAAACTATTAGGTTAATCAAGAAAACAATTCTGCATCAGACTCCCAATGAAGTGTGAGAAATATTTGATATGGAATTGTGGGAGAAAGCAAACTTTTTTAATTCAACGATTACATGAAGGCCGCCATTAGTATTGGCTAAGGAAATGATGGGATAACATTGGGTGTGCATATGGCATGCCCTTCACTGATCTGCTCAAACAAAACGATTTGTAATTATGATTTGTCGAAGTTCTTTTCGTTTTGGAAATAACTAACGGAATCTTTTGATATCACATTTTAATCTGTGAAGCTAGAATTTAGGGCACTAATAACTTTGGGGAGGCTATTTGTTTTGAGTCAGTCAAGTATGTGCATTACTTTAGTGGCAGGACCAAATTGTGAGTTAGAATCATTTGCATTACGTTCCGCACTTGAATATTATGGTGCAAAAGTACACATGCATTGGGTTGGACGACCTAATGATTTAGTTAGCGTGCTTTCGGGCGAGAACAGGGGAGAAACCGACTATTTGATTTTAAGTTTTCATGGAGAAGATGGAAAATTTATATTGCCGGAATTGGGGCAAGACGTTTATGAAAAAAACGAGCCGCGTTCATGTTATTTCGGTCCTGAAGAAGTTCGGGCGAATGCAGATTTACGAGGGGTGCATGTGTTAGCAACTGGATGCACATTAGGTGACAAAAGGCTTGCTGAAGCGTTTAGACAATGCAAAAGCTCTTCTTACATAGCCCCTGGCGACTATATAGATGGAAACGCTACACTTATCTTCGTCCTCACATTCATATATGAACTAATGACAAATGCGAAATCTCAAGAGGCAGCATTTCAAAAGGCTGCTTCGATCGACAAAGAAACAAGCTTGTTTCAATTGTATTGAATCTAAACCACATACATTTAGCTATTGTAATGCTATGTTGCTGAAAGTCCTGCTTAGATTCCCGCAGACTAATGAAATGAAATAGTATTGCATTTGTAATTAAAGCTCTCTATATGAGGGCTTTTTATTATGCGTCATACCGGACACTTATATTGGGGAAGCTAATGAAAAAGAAGGAAGGAGATACGAAGTGAAGAAGCATTTACTTTCCTTATGTGTTTTATTATTTGCATTGACTTTTGTTCAAACAAAGACTCAAGCCCTGATATTTACAGAGTTGCCAATTAAACAAAAAACAGAACAATGGTCAGTCGAAATAACTGAAGCAAAAAATGCAAAGGAATTAGCGAGTCCAAAAAAGGGGGAATATAACGTATATTCAATGGAAATCAAAAACATAGGAGAAGCCGCAGCTACAGTGGATGTACAATTGTATAGAAATGATCCTGATTCAACCACGAGGTTTTCACTTTTTGGCTGTCCCGAAAACTGTGTGAGACAGAAGGAGGATTTAATAAGCTTAGCCGAAAGTTTAAACGATGGTGCCCCGCTGAAGTTTAACCATTTTATGGTGGCTGAAAAGGCATCTGAATTAGAGGTTGTTATTATTTGGACACAAAAAGGAAAAGAAGGACGCCAATTAAAACAAACCTTTACATTCAGTTAGAAAAGGTTAATTAGACAATGTAGTGACCTACATAGGAGTTAAAATACTTGTAAGTAAACTTGTTTCCATTTGGGTTAACAGGCAGATAATCAACACCTGATATCCGTCTTAAGGCAGATATAGACACGCTGCGAATCACAAAGCTGAGAACAATGAAGAAAGTCTTATATGGCTGCAAAACTGAAAAGACAATGATTGGGCTGCTTTATGAGCAGCTTTTTTTATATTCTTTTTCAAGTAACATTTTGCCCATTTATTCTACTAATAAAATGAAGAAAGCGAGGGGAAACATGAGAAGCAAAAATAAAATCAAAAAATCACTAATCATTACAGCTCTATTATTGATTTGTTTAGTAACGTTCTTTGCAATGATATCAGGAGACAAAGTAAAATATGAGGGAAGCAGCAGGAACGGATTATGGGTTTCTACCATTGAAAAATCAGATAAAACTTCGATTGGCCCTAATTACTTCTTGAATTTATACTGGCAGGGGAACAAGAAAGAAGCGAAAAGAACCATTGTTGAAAAAATCATATTGTATATAGATGGTAAAAAGTACGATGACAGAGAAGATTATGATTTATCAGAGTACACAGGTGAAGAAATGCCAGGCGGAGGACAAATGGAAGACCACATTGCTACGTTTGAATTTATGCCTGAAGATGAAGTAATTGGACATGATGTAGTTGTTAAGGTGGAGTGGAAGACCGGTAGGGAGAAACACACAGATAAAATAAGATTACAAGAGAAACCATGGTATAAAAGGTAAATCTGCAATGGCAAGTTTAGGGATGAACGTTCCAAAAAATAGGTCTGCTTTCAGAAACATCTGATTGATAAGTACATGTCATGATAAAGGCATGTTTTTATTCAGAGTAAATATAAAACATGCGAGTGTAGTTCCTTACCTGTACATAAAATGCTTACATTTCTTTCAAATGCTCGTAAAACAATCTAAAGCAAACAGTACCAGATATCAAAGGGACTGCAAACAAGATTATCACTGCTATGGTCTCCCAGCCGTTAAAAAAATCGTGGTTTTTAATGAATACCTGTCCTTCTAAAATGATAAAAGTTATAATCCCTGTTAATACTAAAAAGCATGAAAACAGAATGCTCCTTGCTTTTGGTTTTAGCTTTTTAAACTCATCTTTAAAATAAATGAAAACGAGAACTAAAGAGCAAAAGGATGCTGCAGTGCTTATTACATCAATATTTTTCATGACTTTCGCAAAAATGATACATAAGATGAAAAGAAAAAATGCTAAGTTTTTAGACAAAAAATCGCTCCTTATTTTATGGCTACCCAAAAAGTTTACAAGTTTTTCACAATAAGCACAATGTGGTGTCAGTTAATTAATCTATTGGTAAACAAAATCGGTTTTTTATCTTATTGTACCATGTACTAAATATTCAATCACTTTTTATGTACGGGCACTAGGGAATGATGTGTAATGAAAGGCAAAACTGAGTTGAAGAGAGTTTACCTGTGGTAAATGTGTTCTTCAAATCTATAAACTTGTACTGTCTTTCCGGGTCCAGTACTCTTGTGTCGCGTTATTATAAGTTACCTCTAAAATGATTTGCCTTATTTCACTGTTATAAAACATACACCAAAAAAGGAGAGATAAATGCGTAAAATCGGGATATCGGTCTTAGCGTTCTTTGCTTTTATTTCGGGCTGCAATGATAAGGAAGAAAATAAAATAAAAACGCCAAAGATGCAGAACCTTGTTGGTTTTATCCTTTTTAAGGATGAAAAGTCAGCCGTTTTTCTTGAGGGCAAACATGCTCCTGAAAAAGAGGACTTTGAATTGTCTCAAGATAGACTTATAAGAAAATATAAAAATCATGTTGTGATATTAGAATTAAGTCAAATTGAAAACAAAGAAGACCTTGTGGCAGGTAAAAAAATGAAGGTGTGGTTCAACACTCTTAAAGAATCTGATCCTCCAAAAGCAACAATTAAAAAATTCAATTGGTTATAAAGGTTGGCATCCCCCGCATATGATAGCTAGCGCTAGGGCAATTTTGATATAAAACAAACTTTAAGCGTAGAGAAAATGGATTTACGATTGGAACGGTCCTGAAAAAAATCAATAAGCACAGATGTTCTCTTACCACGCGCAAGAGCATGAACATCGTTTACACAATCAATTCAGCTTGTTGCTGTATAAAAAGCAGCATGATGGGCTTTAGCATAAAAAACAGCACTCACACGAAGACGTAGTGCTGTTTTAACGTTTGCAGAGCATTGCATAAAAGTGGTTATTTCCAGACTGACAAATATTTCTTTCGATATTTGCTATCTTTCTCGATCTCAATCAAGTCCATTGCTATTTTCCTAATATGCTCATCTTTATCTTCATCGTATAATTTTTTTAATCCTACAATCATATCGTAGCGAATCAATGTATAATGTTTTTCGTTCATTCCATTTTTAAAACGATCAATAATATGAGTAAGCACCAGTTCTTTTTGTTCTGGCCCAGCTAAGCCAACCTTCCAGATTGCTTGCAAACTATGCCGAGCAGTTACAAATTTTGAATCCCTGGTCACTTCCCATAATGCTGGAAAGTCGCGCAGCATCCGTTTATCCGGATCACTGATTGCTAAACCAGCAAGAAACTGTGCAGCTCTCGCTCGCCTGTGGTTATCCTGATCGGTCAGCCATCCTATTAATTGATCCCACACTTCATAAGCCCAGTCTACTTTTTCTTTTGTGGCGTTAATAATATTCTGAAAGGCTTCTAATTGCAGGCTTTTGTCCTTTGCTTCTAGATTTTCAAAATGAGATTTCATTATACTGTCCATTTTCGTATCACCTTAAAATGATTAGTTATGTTGATTATATCCTTTCACTTGCGATCTTCCAATAAACATCATTTCTCGCGCTAGTGAATGCTTTATGATTGTTAAATCAATTGAGATATTGTAACGCTTATCAGTTCAAAGAAGTAAACGATTAAACAAACAATAACAAGATGCTTATTATTGGCCATTCTTTCTTAAATATAAATCGCTTAATAATTCTATAAAGAATAAAACAAAAATAAAGTACAAACATGAATGGCAAGAGAAGTTGAGTCAAGCATAAATACACCACAATTTCTTTTTTTGATCTATTTTAACATAATTAGGAAAGAGATTAAGATTAAATAAAAAAGACTTTTATCTAGATTTAAAAGGAGGAAAGGGAAGGTGAAACTCAATAACGACAGTGATTTCCAAACCAAGTTTGCTGACATGTTTTTAAGAAACGGTTGAGGAGAAGTTTATTGCTCATATGAGTCAAAGTTGAAAATGATTGGAGTGCTATTGAATTGATAAATTGTTAAAAAATAAAAAAATAACTAAATGTGTTGAAAAGATCAATGGCTCTAAAGAATGCCTAATTTCGTATGGACAAATGACATTTGGCTGTGAGGTAAATACAATACAGTAAACTAGATGAGCGAATGGAGGGTTCGATGTGTTTAGACAATATCCAGTTTGGTATACACAAACACCTTACTATCTGAATTATCATGTGCCTCAATACCAAACAATCTCTTATGATCCACAACGATGTTATCAACGTTGCATGTATCAAACTGGCGGAAACTATGAGTTATGTGACAGATTATGTTATGAAGAAATACCAGTGTAAAAGAGGGGACTTTCTCCTCTTTAAAACCACATTATATAAATTAAAAATTAAGAATTTGATAAAAAAGGAAGTAAATTGGGATAACTCTATTTGTTAAACGATACATCTTTCTCAGTTGAAGAATGTAAACCAAGAAGAGTCAGAAAAAGCTTGCAGCTTAAAGAATTACAAAGGAAACAAGAGGACGGCAGCATCGGCAATACATATGATTATAAGCTTGCTAAGAAAATAGAATGTTAACTGATGAAAAAGTTGACCAGGTCGATGATCTTCTTCATCACGCATGCTTTGGAATCAAGACCAATTAAATTCAATGGCATTTACACCATGCTTATACGAAATTCAAAGGTATGTTAAGCAAGGAAAACTACATTTAGGGGTAAGACCGTAGCAATGAAATTACTATTGGGTACCGGTCGAATGAATTCCAATACAATGTATTACAGGGCATGAATACTCGGAGTTCATATCTTTAACAATAATGAGGTCATGGTTACACACGTCATATAGATCATCTCAATTATGGGATCAATCCTGAAGTGAAGAACTTTATTACTTTACACACGATGATTTCAACTTGAATTAATTAATATAACACAAGTTTTCTTTTGAGACAGCAGTTTACATTATGTGGAGAAACATTGATTTGTTAAAATAAATATATCGTCACTATACCTCATTGCGAAAGGGGAATATTTATGAGCAAGGTAGCAATAGTTACTGGTTCCGCAGGCGGATTAGGGAGAGGGATAGCAGAGAGATTGTGCAAGGATGGTTTTAGTGTCGTTCTGCATGATATTAACGAGGAACTGCTGCATGCAACTGTATCAGACTTCAAAGAAAAAGGCTATCATGTTATCGGAGTAAAAGGGGATGTATCCAAGCGTGATGACCAATTCAATTTAGTTAAAGCAGCGGCAGATACATTTGGTCGTTTGGATGTGTTTGTAAACAATGCTGGCATTGAGGCAGTTTCTCCATTTTTAGAAATAACAGAAGAACAACTGAATCAATTGTTCAAGGTTAATGTCAATGGCGTTGTGTTTGGTACTCAAGCAGCTGCTGATCTGTTCATTAAGCAAGAAACAAAAGGCAAAATCATTAACGCATGCAGTATAGCAGGTCACGAATCATTTGAAATGCTTGGCACATATTCCGCAACGAAGCACGCAGTGAAATCTTTTACACATTCAGCTGCTAAAGAGTTAGCCAAATATCAAATAACAGTTAACGCATATTGTCCTGGTGTTGCAAAAACAAAAATGTGGGATCGCATTGATGAGGAAATGGTTAAACATGGCGATGATTTAAAACCAGGAGAAGCTTTTGAAAAATTCTCTTCAGACATTGCTCTAAAAAGATATCAAACTCCTGAAGATGTGGCCAATTTAGTCTCATTTCTAGCTTCAGATGATTCAGATTATATCACCGGTCAAGCTATTTTAACTGATGGCGGCCTGGTTTATAGATGATAGAATGTACATTAAAATAAAAGAATCCATTTTAGAAATGGATTCTCAGGCTGTCGAGAAAATCTCGACAGCCTTTATTTTTTCTTAAAATATCCATTCTCATGTAATAAAATAAAAGAA